>JBDSEP010000098.1:0-7458 GCA_039919985.1 Tepidiformaceae bacterium
CTTCGCGTCATCGCCGCACTGCGCAACCAGTTCGGCGGCCATGCCGTCAAGCGTCAGTGAGCCTCGGCCCACCCGAAGCCCAGGACGTCGTCGTGATTGGCGCCACCGGCGACCTCGCGCGCCGCAAACTGCTCCCAGCGCTCTACAACCTCCACCTCGGCGGACTCCTGCCAGAGTCCGGCAAGATCATCGGTTACGCCCGTAGCGAGCTCTCGACCGCCGACTTCCAGAAACTCGCCTTCGATGCCGTCGGCGAGTTCTCGCGCACGAAGGTGACGGCGAAACGGTGGGCTCCGTTCGCCAGGCGACTGGAATTCGTCTCCGGCACCACGGAAGGGTTGGCCGGTGTCCGGGAGCGTTGCTCGCTCTCGGAGCGGCTGGTCTACCTCTCGGTTCCTCCATCAGTGTTCGCCTCGTCGGTCCGCGAACTCGGTGATGCGGGTCTCGTAGAGGGCACTCGCCTCGTCGTGGAGAAACCCTTCGGACACGACCTCGCCAGTTCCCGCGAACTCGCCGACACCATCCACAGCGTCTTCTCCGAAAAGCAGATCTTCCGTATCGACCACTACCTCGGCAAGGAGACGGTGCAAAACATCCTCGTCTTCCGCTTCGGAAACGCCGTCTTCGAACGCGTCTGGACACGCGACGCAATCGACCACGTGCAGTTCACCGTCGCCGAGTCCATCGGCATCGAATCTCGCGGCGCCTTCTACGAAGAGACTGGCGCCTTGCGCGACATCCTCCAGAACCACGTCCTCCAGGTTTTGGCCCTCCTCACCATGGAGCCGCCATCCTCCTTTGCGCCAGAATCCGTGCGTGATGAGAAATTCAAGCTCTTCCAGGCGATTCGCCCCCTCAAACCGGAGGACCTTGTCCGCGGTCAGTATGGACCCGGCCAGATCGCGGGCAGCGCGGTCGCTGGATACCGCGACGAGTCCGGCGTGAATCCACTCTCCACCACCGAGACTTTCGCCGCCGCCCGCCTCCATATCGACAACTGGCGCTGGTCCGGAGTCCCCTTCTTTCTGCGGACCGGAAAGCGCCTCCCGATCCGCAGCACCGAGGTCACCGTGGTGTTTCGCCCGGCGCCGGTGCCGTTCTTTGCGAGCACCGGAGTCGATGCCCTGGATCCGAACGTCCTCACCATCAGGATCCAGCCCGAGGAGGCGATCGAGTTCCGCTTCCTGGCGAAAGTGCCGGGGCCTGAGATCTCGGTGCAGCAGGTCGATATGGGCTTTTCGTACGACCAGGCCTTCAAGGTGAAGCCCGCAGAAGCCTACGAACGCCTGCTCCACGATGCGATGGACGGTGACCACACGCTCTTCGCCCGCGCCGATAGCGTCGATCGCGCCTGGGAAGTTGTTCAACCGCTGCTCGAGGCGTTACCCCCGGTGCACCCCTATCCCGCGGGAGCCTGGGGCCCTCCACAGGCTGACGAACTCATCTCTCCACGCGTGTGGGGCGCTCAGTAACCACCACCACCGGCCCTCGTCTTCACATATCCCAGGAAGGACCATGTTCCCAATGAGTCACACCGCCATCACCCTCTACGGCACCAACTGGTGCAGCGATTGCAAGCGTAGTAAGAAGTTCTTCGGCGAACAGCGCGTCCACTACGACTTCGTGGATATCGATGGCGATGCCGCCGGACTGGCCGTGGTGGAGAAGGCGAACAACGGCAAGCACGTTATCCCCGTCATTGTTTTCGAGGACGGCTCGAGCCTGATCGAACCCTCGAACGCCGAACTGGCCGCCAAGCTCGGATTACAGACCGCCGCCAAGAACCGCTTCTACGACCTGATCATCGTTGGCAGCGGTCCCGCCGGGCTGACTGCCGGGCTCTACGCCGCCCGTGAGGGGATTGATACCCTCGTCATCGAACGCGGCGGCGTTGGTGGCCAGGCCGGGGTCACCGAACGACTCGACAACTTCCCCGGGTTCCCCGAAGGCATCACGGGCTCAGAATTCGCCGACCGTCTCCGCGCCCAGGCAGAACGTTTCGGTGTCGAGATCCTGACGGCCCAGGAGGTGTCGGGATTCGAAGTGGATGGAGATTACCGGATTGTCCGTACAGCGGATGGCACCGAGTACCGTGCCTGGGCGGTCCTGCTCGCCCTCGGCTCTACCTACCGCCGACTCGGCGTACCCGGTGAGGAGGACTTCATAGGCGCCGGCGTTCACTTCTGCGCAACCTGCGACGGCGCGTTCTATCGCGGTAAAGAGGTGTGCGTGATTGGCGGAGGTAACTCCGCTGGCGAAGAGAGCATCTTCCTCACGAAGTTTGCCAGCAAAGTGACGATTATCACGCGCGATGCCGAGCTCAGCGCTAGCAAGGTCGTGGTCGAGAAGGTCGAGGCAAACCCTCAGATCCAGTTGATTGGCAACTCCACCGTCGCCGAGTTTAAGGGCGATTCGAAACTGCAAAGCATCACGCTGAAGAACACCGAAACCGGGGGCCTGAGCGAGCTCACGCCTGCCGCCTGCTTCGTCTTCATCGGGCTGCAACCGAACACCCAACTGGTGAAGGAACTGGTGGAGGTGGACGCCGCCGGCTTCATCACCACCGGCCTCGACCTTCAGACGAGCGTTCCTGGCTTCTTCGCCGCTGGTGACGTGCGCTCGGGCAGCACCAAGCAGGCCGCCTCCGCCGCGGGCGAGGGCGCCGCGGCCGCGCTCGGGTTGCGCCGCTACCTGCAGGATAAGGCCGGCACCCGCCCCCACATGGTGGACGCCGAGCCGATGCCCGTGGGGTAGCCTCGGTAGTGCTCCCTCTGCCGGCTGCTTGCGGAACCCGGCGGGGCGTGACAACGTGCGCCCACAAGCAACAACAGGGAGTTCGACCATGAAACTGGGAATCAGCATCGGCTACTCCGGCGCGGACTTGCGCCTGCCGATCGAAACCGTCCTCCACGCCGAAGCGCTCGGCTACGACTCCGTCTGGACCGCGGAGGCGTACGGCTCCGACGCCGTCAGCCCCCTCGCCTACCTTGCCGCCCTCACAAAGCGAATCCGGCTCGGTACCGGGATCATGCAACTGGCGGGCCGAGCCCCGGCAATGTGCGCCATGCAGTGTGCCACCGTCGATGCGCTCGCCGGCGGCGGCCGCTTCATCGCCGGGCTCGGCGTTTCCGGCCCGCAGATTGTGGAAGGCTGGTACGGCCAGCCCTGGGGCCGCCCGTACTACCGGCTGCGAGACTACGCCACCATCATGAAGAAAGTCTTCGCCCGCGAAGAGCCGGTCACCCACGATGGCAAGGAGTTCTCCCTCCCCTACACCGGTCCCGGCGCCATGGGCATCGGCAAGCCGCTCAAGTCGATCCTCCATATGAATCCGAACATCCCCATCTGGCTCGGCAGCGGAACCGAAACCAATGTCCGACTCGCCGCCGAAGTGTGCGATGGCATTCTGCCGCTCGGCTACGTGCCCGATACGGCACCCATGTACCGCCCGTGGATCGAGGAAGGCTTCAAGCGCGCCGGCAACGGCAAGTCCTGGAAGAACTTCGAAATCCAGGCCGGCGTCCAGGTCACGGTGACCGAAGACGTGCGCGAAGCGTTTCGCCGCATGAAGCCGAACATCGCCCTCTATGTGGGCGGCATGGGCCACAGCAACAAGAACTTCCACAACGACATGATGGTTCGCCGCGGCTACGGAGAAGCGGCGAAGACGATCCAGGAGCTATACCTCGCGGGCCGCAAAGGCGAGGCCATCGAGGCCGTGCCCGATGAGTTCTGCGACGACGGCTCGCTCGTCGGCACCCCTGCACGCATCCGCGACCGCTACCGCGCCTGGGAGGATAGTGGCGCAACCGGCCTCACCGTGAACGGCGATCTCCAGGCGATCGAACTCATGGCCGAGATCACCGGTGCCAGCAAGGGCAACCGGGAGTAACGAGATGACCCCCACCGAGCGCTCCGAGGATGACACGGGTTTCGCCGGCCGAGTAGCGATCGTCACCGGGGCAGGTGCCGCTGCGGATGGCATCGGCAACGGACGCGCTGCCGCCATCCTCCTCGCCCGTTCCGGTGCCAGCCTCCTCGTGGTCGATCGGCGCCTCGAACTGGCGAACCGCACGGTGGAAATGATCGAGTCCGAGGGCGGGACCGCTGCCGCATCCGACGCGGATGTGACCGACGAGGCCGCCTGCGAGGCACTCATCGAGCACGCCCTCAACCGCTTCGGGCGCCTCGATTTCCTGGACAACAACGTTGGCATCGGCAGCCGTGGGAACGTCGTGGAGGAGCGTGCTGAGGTTTGGCGGCGCGTTATGCAGGTGAACGTCGAGAGCATGTTCCTGGTCTCCAAATACGCCATCCCTGCCATGTTGAAGAGCGACGGTGGCGGGTCGATCGTGAACGTCGCATCCATCTCCGCGCTCCGCCCTCGTGGCCTCACCGCCTACTCTGTTTCGAAGGGTGCGGTCATCGCACTCACCAAAGCCATGGCCGTCGATCACGGCCGCGATGGCATCCGCGTGAACTGCGTCGCTCCCGGCCCCGTCTACACGCCGATGGTTTCCTCTGGCGGCATGACGGATGCCGCCCGTGAGCAGCGGCGCAGAGCCTCGGTGCTCGGAATCGAGGGCAGCGGTTGGGACGTAGGCAACGCCGTGCGCTTTCTGCTTTCGAACCACGCCCGCTACATCACCGGGCAGGTGCTCGTGGTGGATGGCGGAGTCACCCTGCAGGGTCCCGGCCGCTCAACCGGAAACGAATGACAAGGAGTTAACAATGGCGCGCCTCCCCTACCTCGCCAAGTCCGACCTGAAGCCCGAAGACCAGGATCTTCTCGCCCGCGAGATCAACCTCAACCGCGCCCTGGTAAACAGCCCGAACGCCGCCCGCGCATTTTCAAGGCTAGGCGGCTTCATCCGCTCGAAGAGCAAGCTGGACCCTCGCCTGCGCGAAATGGCCATCCTCCAGGTCGGCTACCTTGCGAACTCGCCGTACGAGTACTCCCACCACCTGAAGATCGGTCGCGAGTTCGGCGTGAGCGACGACGACATCCGCGCCATCACTGCCGAAAGCGCAGGCCAGACCACGTCGCTCGATCCCCTGACGCGCGCCGTCCTGGGCGCCGCCCGTGAGATGACGACCGACCTAAAGGTTTCCGATTCCACCTTCGCTGCACTGCAAGAGGGCCTCGACAACGAGTGCCTGCTCGATCTCGTGATGACCATCTCGTTCTACAACGGCGTCGTTCGTCTCCTCGCCACGCTCCAGATCGATGTGGAGGACGATTACCTCCACTACCTCGAACAGTTCCCGCTCCCGGGCGGCTAAGGGGCGGACTCGATCGATCCGCCAATCTACGCCGCCGAACGCGCTCCGAGCCGCCCTATGGCAGCGAATTCGCGATCGCCAGCGCCTGCTCTAGCGTCCCATCGATCTCCAACCGATAGTTGATCCCGCCTGCTCCCCGCCAGACGAGCGTGTTTCGGCTCACGCTCCGCTCCGAGCCCGCCACCGGAGTCCCGTCCCTCCCGAGAAAGCGCACGAAATGAACGCCGCCGCTAATCCAGTACGCCGGACGCCCGCCCACGCTCGCCTCCGCCAGCCGCTGGACGCCCTTCTGGAAGACACTTTTTTCGAAGATCCCTGACCCCGCTGCTGGCGGCGGGGTCGTGGCCGGCGGCAGCGACTTGTCGAAAACACCTTTCTCGACCGTCAGCTCTCGCACCTCCCAGAGCGCGAATCGCCCGTAATCGAGCACCAGTACCGCAGTGCCCTCGTAATCGATCGTGTGGATGCCGATCGGCGCCACCTCGCTAGGGGGGATCTGCGGGTCGAACTGCAGCCGGTCCCGCGCGGCAAGCAACGTTGTCGGCGTGGCATACGTTTCGAGAGCACGCTCCGGACCCGCCGCGGCGGGCGTCTCGCCCGGCCTGGGCGTCGGCAGGATGCGGATCTGCTCACCTTCTACCGCCAGGCCGAGGAACTCCGCCACAGCCTCCCGCGCGCCGCTCCACGCCACGAGCACGACAGCCATCACCACGGCAGCGATGGCCGTTGCGCCGACAGCGCGCACGAGAATCGTCCCTCGCCCCACCGCGCGGCCCGGCACGTTGGCGCTGAGAGCCGCGAGCACCGGCCCCTCCAGCGCCGGCGTCGGAGGGTACACAAACGCGCTTGCTGCCCGCCTCAGGAGTTGCTCTTCGAAGGACATCCGTTCCTCACTCATCTTCGCCACCTGGCGTTTGCGCGCCCGCGTACAGTGACGGGTAGCGCGACTCGATCACCGTCCGCAACCGGGCGCTCGCCCGGCTCAGTCGCGATTTGACGGTGCCCGGAGCTTTGCCGATGGCCACCGCCATCTCCCGCTCCGGCAACTCCAGGAAGTAGCGCAGGTAGAGCACCACACGGTCTTCGGGCCCCAGTTCGTTCACGGCATCCCACAATTCCCGCTGCTCTTCGTCCACCAGCACGACTCTGTCCGCCGCTGGTGCGGACCTCGCCGTCGCCCAGCCGAGCCGCTCGAGGAGCCCGTTGCGCCGCGAGCGAGCCCGCACCTCGTTCAGCGCGAGGTTGGTCACGATCCGCAGGAGCCACGGTCGGAAGGGCTCGCCTTCGCGAAATCGCCCGAGTCCCGCGTGGGCGCGGAGAAACGCCTCCTGCGCGATCTCTTCCGCGGCCCCGCGCTCGCGCACGATGAGGTACGCCGCTCGAAAGGCGGCCTCCTGGTGGCGCGTCACCAACTGCCCGAACGCTTGCCGGTCGGCGCGCTGGGAGAGGGAAACGAGGCGTTGCTCGTCCGGCTCGAGGTTCACGTGTCTTTTCTACACCGCGAACCCTCGATCGGTTCCGACCGTGGTTCTCGCCCGGCTAGCGAATGCCGGGAAACATCCAGCTGTTCAACCGGTCGCCAACGAGGTTTGGATGTACGCCAAGGTGCAGAGCGCCGGTGCGAATGTCCCGGAAGTGTCGTTCGAAGGGCAGGCTGCGCTGTGCCAGCGTCGCCCCCAGCGCAAGCGACATCTGATCTACTGCGCGGAGAACCGCGCGCGTGGCCACCATCCCGCTAGCCCAGATGGCCGCCTCATCCGCGCTGCTCCAATCCCGGCCCTCGATGACGCGCCGGTCAGAATCGTTCGCCACGCCGCGCATCGCCGCCAGCGCCACGGTAAGCTCCGCGTACGCGTCGGTCATGCACGCACGCACCGCCGGGAAACGCGCTGCGGGCTTGCCCGTCTGGTTCGTTCTCCCGCCAGTCACGTATTCGCGCGCCTTGTCGAAGGCCTCCATCCCAGCTCCAGCGAGCGACACCGACGTGCGGGAGTTGGCCAGCGCCCAGCCGGGCTCCCGGTAGAACGCCGAGCGTGCGTGGAATCCCGGTGCCAGGCGGTCCGCATCGAACGAGTAAGCCATCGCCTGCGCCAGCGGCACCCGCAAACCGTCGACCACCACCGTGTCGGTCTGCGAGGCACGAAGCCCCGTCGCGTCCCAGGTTTCTTCCACTCG
>JBDSEP010000103.1:0-6560 GCA_039919985.1 Tepidiformaceae bacterium
GCCGAGATAGCCGAGCTGTCCGAGATGGCGGCGAAGGCGCACCACTCGCCAGACCGCTTCGCGCACGCCCAATCCTGCCGAATCGCTCGGCATCTCCGTTTGGAGAGCGACCACGATCGCATCGAGCGAGTCCGCGACTTCGAGCAGAAGGGCCCGTAACTCGGCGGGGTCCATCGACGGTCTCTGTTCACTCATTCCATCAGTTTTGCGGCAGCTGCGGTTGCGAAAACAGGGCACAGAAGGTGACAACTTGGGGTCGTTGTCGTTCCTGAAATGGGGTGCCTTCTGCCCGTCCGAAGCGTAGAGTTGCGCCACCGGATGCGGACAGCGCCCGGAGCGGAGGCTCGAGTGGCGAACCAGAAGCTGAACGAGGACGATACCCAACTCGAGCGCAGGCTGAACCTGCAACGGCTGTTGCACGAGGCACCGGGAGGGTTGCGCGCCTCCGAGCTTGCCTCCCGCCTTATCTGCTCTTCGCGCACGGTCCAGAGAGACATCGAGTACTTCCGCATCCAGCTCGAGGAGTCCGGCGTGCTGGACCCCCTCCAGCCGGAGCACGACCGCTACCGTCTTCGGCCAGGCGAGTTTCCGATCCCCATCCTGAAGCTCAACAAGCACGAGGCGCGGGCGCTGCTCTTCTCCCTCCGCCTGCTCTCGCAGAGCAGCACCGAACAGGATGCCGACACCTCGACCCTGCTCGACAAGCTGGCCGCCGTCTTCCCCGGCCCGCTTGCCGAGCAGATACGTTTCACGCGCCAATCGCTCGAAGCACGCCCGAAACGAAAAGCCCAGACCGATTGCCTGCGCGTGCTATCGGACGCCTGGATGAGCGAGGCCGTGGTCTGCATGCGTTACCGAGCCGTCGGCAAGGCCCAGGCTTCTATGATCTGCTTCGAGCCGTACCTCCTGGAGCCCAGCGCCAGCACCGGCGCGACGTACGTTGTGGGCTACAACCACACCGCCGGGCACCTCGCCACTTTCAAGCTGGACCGCGTGGAGCGCGTCGAGCGTCACCACAAGATGCTCTGCTCGGGCAACCTGGAGAAGCATCCGCCCGTTTCGCGAGAAGCGTCAGCCTCATTGATGTCGGCGATGTCAAAAAGCTGGAGCGGTGTGGTGCTCGCCGATGCGCAGTTCGATGCAATCGTAGAATTCTCGGGCGACGCAGCGGTACGGGCCCGTGAATCGCGCTGGCACCCGGACGCCGTCTTCACCGACCTGGGCGGCGGACGGGTGCGCATGGAGGTGCGGCTGCCGGCTGTCTTCGATTTCCTGCCCTGGGTGCTCTCATGGGGCAATGGCGCGGAGGTGCTTGGGCCTCCAGAACTCCTCGAACTGGTGTCCGCAGCTACGGCCTAGCGGCTGCCCGGGACGAACGCCTGAACGACACTTGCAATCGCCTCGACTCGGGCTCGGATCACAAAGGGCCGCCCCATCCGTGGAGCGGCCCTTGGTGTTTCGAGGAGCGCACTGCGGAGAGCGCGCCGATTATGCGGCTGCCGAGCGGTGCTCTTCGTTCGTGATGAAGTCGCCGTCCTGGAGCCAGTTCTTGAACTCCTTGGTGATCCCGCAGACCTTGCACACTCCGGAGCTCAGCGGGCCATTCGGCTCGTCCAGGCGCCATCGGTGAAAGTGGTCGGCTTTGGGCTGGGTGGTTGTGGCTGTTGCCATTGCGTCTGCCTCCTTGGTTGACTCGCTCTTCGCGAGTCGGCTACGCTTGTTTGGAATGATTGCTAGCACTATCGAATCGGTAGTGCCAGTGGTAGCACAGAGAATAGCATCCGCTACTATGAAGTCAATAGCCTCACTGCTATCGCTTTCCAGAAATCTTTACCAAGCCACGGAGCCGCCCCATGGCCCATCGCATCGCAGAGACCGACGGAGCGCGAAAAACCTACAATCACCCGTGCGTGATCGCCCAAACGCTCGATGTCCTCGGTGACCGCTGGACGCTCCTCATCCTCCGAGACCTGATAGCCGGCCTCCACCGCTATAACGACATTCTCGAAAGTTGCGCTGGGATGTCCCCGAATGTCCTCTCCGACCGTCTAAAACGGCTCGAGGCAGAGGGACTTGTCACCCGAAACTATTACCGGGAACTGCCACCAAGAGTTGAGTACACGCTTACGGAAAAGGGTTGGAGCGTTCGCCCCATCCTCAGCGCGCTGGGAGAATGGGGCCGCCACAACGCCGTCAGCTTTGAGCCGGAGCAAGCGGGCCAGGAGCTTTCGACCGACTTCGCGGTGCGCGTCGTGCCCGCGTTCTCGTTCCGCCCCGAACGTGCGCAAGGCCTCGATGCGAGCATGTCGGTCGAGATCGTCGATGGAGACGACTGTGGGTCGTGGACGCTGAAGATCCACGACGGCCACCTCCATCCGCAGCGCCACCGCGCCGAAGCCACCGATCTCCACCTCCGAACAACGAGGGCCGGCTTCTTCCAATTCATCCACGGTGAGCTCACCGCCCAGGCCGCCGGAGAACTCACGGGCTCCCCAGCGATCGCGGCGGCGATCCAGGCCTGCTTCCTCAGCGACTGATCCCCACCCGAACTCTCCCATCTGCGCCCGCTCTCCTGTACCGTGGCGGCATGATCGTCCTCCTCTACGGTGCCGACGAACTGGCGATTCGCAAG
Organism: Tepidiformaceae bacterium; assembly: GCA_039919985.1. Lineage (GTDB taxonomy): Bacteria > Chloroflexota > Dehalococcoidia > Tepidiformales > Tepidiformaceae > PNKC01. Next base: position 2,633 of record JBDSEP010000103.1, read on the forward strand.
CGCCTGCAGGAACTGCGCGCGTTGGCCGACGGCGGCACCGGAATGCTCATCACGAACCTCACGGAACTGGATGGCCGAAGCGTGAGGGCCGAGGAGATCGTCGGGCCCGCCATATCCGTGCCATTCCTCGCCCCCCGCCGGATGGTGCTGGTTGAACATTTTTTCGAACGTTTCGAGGGTCGCGTTGGTGCGCCCTCACAGGGGGGTGAGCAGCGCCAGTCCCGTGCACTGGGTGCCTTCGAGCCGCTCCTTGCAGCCCTCAAGGCCGGTCTCCCGGAGACAACGATCCTCGTCTTCACCGGCGTCTCGGATGAGGCTCGCGCCTTCGCCAGCAACCCCATGCTCAAGGCTCTCGCCGCGCTTCCCGGCGTGGAGAACGTTGCGCTCAAGAAATTGGCGGGGAACGAATTGGTGGCCTACATCCGGAACGAAGCGAGGGCACGGGGGCTCAACTTTCGCGTTGGCCAATCACGCCCCGATGAGCGTCAGCAGTACGAAGAGGCGACCCCAGAATCGGATCCCGCTCAGCTCCTCGCTAACCTTCTGCAATCCGACACGCTGGCTATCGCCAACGAGCTGGACAAGCTTGCCCTCTGGGCGAACGGCGCGGCAGTCGGCGTCGCTGAGGTCAACCGCATCTGCGCGGGCGACCGCGAAACGAACGCCTTCGGCTTCGTGGACGCCGTCCAAGACGGCAAACTCGCCGTGGCGATGGAGCGGCTGGAATGGCTCCTGCGCGACGGTGACGAACGGCAGGCCCTCCTCGGCTCACTGCTCACGGGATATCGCCGCTCCGCCAGCATCCTGGACCTCCTGGACGACCGCGCTCCGGATTCGGAGATTGCCCTCGCCCTCGGCGGGGCTGGCAAGTTCCCGCGGCTCCGTGACGACGCAATCCGTCGAGCGCGAGCGCTCGGTCACGACGGGCTTCGGCGGGCCTACGCCGCCATCGTCGAATCAGAGCGCGCCTTCAAATCTGGCGAGCAGCGGGAAGAGGTCGCCTTTGAACTGCTGCTCATGCGCCTGACGGGGCTGATTGGGGCGGCGCCCCCAAGGCCGATCTCCCCACGCTAGAGGGCCAACCTTCCAGCTACGCGAACGCCCCTACCCGCGCGACAGCGGCCGCCGCCCGCTCGAAGCTCTGGTAGAGCGGGATCTGGTTTTCGTGGAACTTCGGAGCAATCTGGGCGACGAACTCAGCTTCGTGCGCCGGGTGCAGGATCACAACGAACGACTTCGGGGAACGCGCCATGTGCGCTTTAATGGTTGCCACCGTCTGGTCCAGCGTTTCTGGATGCTTCTTCCACTGCCGCGCCGCGAACATCGCCGAGAGCTCCATCGCCATCGCGTCGACGTTCGGGTCGGCGTCCAGCAGCCGCAGGATGCGTTCCAGCGTGTCATTGCTCCCCTGGATGGTGCCAGCCATGTCCAGCGGGTTCTGAAAGCTGCCGCCGATAACGTTGAAGAATGTTGCCAGTTCGGCGTACGTCTCCTCGCTGAAGCGCGGAACAGCCAGCCCGGCCTTCGCAAAAGCGTCCGTTATCGAAACCGATTGCCCGCCTGTCTGCGCGAGCAGCGCCATCCTGGGCCCGCTCGGTCGCTTGCCCATCACCAGCAGCTTCATCGTGTCAATCGTCTCGTCCAGGTTGTTCGTGGCGATCGCTCCGCACTGCCGCACCATCCCCTCCCAGATCGCCTGGGGCGCGGCGAGGGAACCGGTGTGCGACATGGTCGCCCTGGCGCCTGCGGCAGTCTGCCCACCCTTCCATACAATGACTGGCTTGCGCGCCGTCGCCATTTTCAGGGTCTCGAAGAACTTGCGCCCGTCCTTAACCCCTTCCACATACATACCGATCACTTCGGTCTCGTCGTCCAGGGCCAGGTATTCCAGGTAGTCGCTTACATCCAGCACGACTGCGTTGCCGAAACTCGCGCAGCGGCTGACGTGCAACCCATTCGCGCCCGAGACCAGGCTGAACATGATCCCGTGCGTCCCCGACTGGCTGAGGAAGCCGATTCGGCCGTCGTCCGCAATTGGTGCGTCTGCGTTGAAGCGCACGCCCACCTTCGGCAGGTAGAGGCCCATACAGTTCGGTCCAACAAGGTTGAAGTTCGCTTCTTTGGCGGCGTTCGTCAGTTGGTCTTGCAGCTTGATCCCCAGCTCTTCGCCCGTCTCCGCAAATCCCGACGTGAAGAATCCGGCGCCGTGTGCACCGTTCGCGATTAGGTCCTTCAGCACATAAGGCGAGACCTGGCGTGGCACCGCCACCACCGCGTAATCGATCTCCTCCGGCACGTCCCCCATTGAGGTGAAGTTCTTGATGCCAAGCGCCTCGATCCCCTCGATCTCCTTGGCGTCCAACTGCACGGAGTAGAGCGTGCCGCCTTTCTCCTTGAACGGCATGTTGTTCTGCAGCCACATGTAGTTCGGGCCTTTGTCGCCCACAACTGCGACCACCTTCGGATTGAACATCCGGTCGAGACGATGCCCCGGCACTGACATGGCCTAGGCCTCGCTCAGGACGATGCGCGCATCGACAGCCAGCGCGCCGTCCGGATAAGCGAACACGGGGTTCAGATCCAACTCCAGCACTTCGGGGTGCTTCTCCACGAACGCCGAGACTTTCAGAATCGTCTCGCGCAGCGCGTTCAGGTCGGCGGCTGGCTGTCCGCGCACCCCATCGAGGATCGGCCTGCCTTTGATCTCCGCCATCATCTGGTCGGCGTCTTTCGCCTCCAGGGGGACCAGCCGAAAGGAGACATCTTTGAGCACTTCGACCATGATCCCGCCGAGGCCGAACATCATCACTGGCCCAAACTGCGGGTCCGTCGTCATTCCGACGATCACCTCGGTGCCCTGCTTCGCCATCTCTTGCACTGAAACGCCGGAGATGCGCGCGCTCGGCTCAGCCGCCTTGGAGTTGGTCATGATGTCGTCGAACGCGGTCCCGACTGCATCGCTGTCAGCAAGGTTCAGCTTCACGCCGCCAACATCGCTCTTGTGGGCAATGTCCGGCGAGACCACCTTCAGCACGACGGGGTAACCCATCGCGGTCGCCTGGCTCTGCGCCTCGTTGCGAGTTGTTGCGAGCGTGGCCGCGGTCGCCGGTACACCAGCTTCGCGCAGCAGCTCTTTCGCCTCGACTTCATTGAGGAGAGTGCGGCCTTCGGCGCGGGCCTGCGCCAGAACGGTTTCGAACGTCATAGAATGCCTCGATCCACGGTGTCGGGGTGGGAGCCTCGGTACGCATGATGCGAGTGGCCGGGCGGCAAAATACTACGACAGGCTGGGTGACGTGTCAGTTTTCAGCGACGAACTCTTCGATCTTGTGGTCATCGGCGCGGGCAGCGCGGGCGCCGTGATCGCAGCCCGTGCGAGCGAAGACCCCCGCCGTTCGGTCCTCCTCCTTGAAGCTGGACCCGACTACCCCTCCACCGCCGACACGCCCTTCGACCTTGTGAACAGCCACAACAATTCGTACAGCGCGCACGATTGGGGTTTCAACTACCAGCCGACCGTCGCTGGGCGCGGCGTGCCTTTCCCGCGCGGCCGGGTAACAGGGGGTTCGAGCGCGGTCAACACCACCATCGCCCTCCGCGGCATGCCCGAGGACTACGATGGCTGGGCCGCTGCGGGCAACCCCGAATGGGCGTGGGAGAAGGTCCTCCCCGCCTTCAACCGCCTCGAACGCGACCTCGACTTCGGTGAGAAGCCGTACCACGGCGACGCCGGCCCAATCACCATTCGCCGCTACCAGTGGGACGAACTGACGAAAGTTCACCAGGCCTGGCTCGAAACGAGCGACGAACTCGGCTACCCGCGGTGCGAAGACGCGAATGACCCTCAAAGCTGGGGCAGCGGGCCGCATCCCATGAACAAGATCGGGCGGCTGCGCATCTCGACGGCGATAGGCTACCTCTCGGCGGC
>JBDSEP010000161.1:0-2644 GCA_039919985.1 Tepidiformaceae bacterium
GCGACGCCGACAAGCTGGTCCACCGGCTGTACGACCCCGGCACTCCCGGGTTCGAGCGCGTGGTGGAGGCGTTCGGGCAGGAGATCGTCGGAGCTGATGGATTTGTCGACCGCAAAGTGTTGGGCGCGAAGGTCTTCGGAAGGCCGGCGGAGATGGCCCGGCTTACTAAAGCGATCGGAAGCATCACAGACGCCGTGCATGCCGAAATCCGGAAGTGGCGGGAGAGGCTTGGCCCAGACGACATCGCTGTTATGGAAGCGGTGAACCTGATGGAGGCTGGCTACGCTCGCTGGTGTGACCAGATGTGGCTGGTAGGCGTCGAGGATGCCATCGCCCTCCAGCGGCTGAAGGAAACCCGCGCGATGGGCGAAGAGGAGGCGAACCAGAGGCTGAAGTCCATGCGTCCGTTCGACCAGCGGCGCCCAGGCGCCGATTGGGGCTACCTGAACAACGGCTCGCGCGAGGAGCTGGAGGCCGCGACACTGGCCGAGTTGGCGCGAATCGTCGCGCTCCACAAGTCGGGAGAGTTGCCGAAGTCTGCATTTAACCGCTGGTGGGCGGCCTACCTCGAGAAGAACCGCGAGGCACTCCAGGCGGCCGGGGTCTCGCTGCCATCGGACGAAGAGATGGCAGCGCTGCGGGAGTAGTCGGCGTTGCCGAACGCGCCCTCCACGCCTAGCATTCAGGCCATCACAACCTTTCGAGGAGACCCATGGCCGAAGGCTTCGAATTCCCGGTTGACCGCACGCAGGTGATGCTTTTCGCACGCTCCCTGCTCGACATCCGCCCTGAGTATTCCGACCCGCAGGACGCGGCAACGAAGGCTGTCGGCGGCATGGTGGTGCCCCCCACGTTCGTGCAGTGCAGCGCGCACTGGCAGCCCGATTACGCACTGGACCTGACCCGCCCGCGGAAAGGCGCCGCTCCAGCCCACCGCGGAGATGGTGGCGGGGGCGGACTCGGCCGTGGCCTGCACGCGGAGCAGCATTATGAATACCACCAGCCGATTCACGAAGGCGATACTCTCACCGTGACCAGCCGCTCCGGCAATCGCTGGGAGAAACAGGGTCGCAAAGGCGGCAAACTGCTGTTCAGCGAGTCTGTCACCGAATACCGCAACCAGGATGGCGTACTCTGCGTCACCGCGACTTCGGTTGGCGTACAGACCGAAAAAGCTGTCGAGCAATAGGAGACGAACGAATGACGCTCAAAGTTGGAGATACTCGCGAAGCAGTAGTGATCGAAAACGTCAACCGCTCGCATATCGTTAAGTACGCCGGGGCGAGCGGCGACTTCAATCCGCTGCACCATGACGACACGGCGGCCCAGGGGATGGCCGGTTACCCATCAGTCTTCGCCCACGGGATGCTCTCCATGGGCCTCACCGGGCGGATGTTGACCGACTGGCTCGGCCCTGTCGCGCTCAGGAAATACGGCGTGCGCTTCACCAAGCAGGTCTGGCCGGGCGACACCCTGACGGCGAAGGGCGAAGTGACCGCTATCAGCGACGGCGTGGCGACGATCAAGATCGTGACGACGAACCAGAATGGCGAATCGGTGGTCGAAGGCGAGGCCCAGGCGGCGGTTTAGCTGCTTTCGAGGGCATCGGGGTGCCGGGAGACGTGGTGAGTGCCACCCTCCCGGCACCTTCGTCCTACGTCTTCTCCGGCGGAAGAGCGGACGAGAGCGCTCTGCTATCCCGTTCGTGCGTAAGCCGATCGACGATCGCGCTAAGCGGTGTTGACCCGAGATCGCCCCCTCCCCGCATTCGTACGGCCGCGGCTCGTTCCTCGGCTTCGCGGTCGCCGACGACGAGCATGTACGGCACCTTCTTGACCTGAGCGTCGCGAATCTTCCCCTGCATGCGCTCGTTTCGGGAATCGACTTCCACGCGTAGTCTCGCCTTGCGTAGTTCAGCGGCGACCTCGTTGGCGTACTCCACGTGGCGATCGGCGATAGGGATGACCACGGCCTGCAGAGGCGAAAGCCAGAGAGGGAAGTTGCCCTCGTACTCCTCGATCAGCAGGGCGACCATGCGTTCCATCGTCGAGATCACCCCTCGGTGGACTATAATCGGCTGGTGGCGGTCGCCATCTTCGCCCACATATTCGAGTTTGAACTGCTCGGGCAGGTGGAAGTCCACCTGGATGGTGACTAGCGTCTCCTGGTGCCCGGCGGCCGTCTTGAACTGGACGTCGATCTTCGGCCCATAAAAGGCAGCCTCGCCCTTCTCCTCCGTGAACTCGAGTCCCACCCGCTGGAGCACCTGGCGGAGTAGCGCTTCGCCCTTCTCCCACATCGCAGGGTTGTCGACATACTTCTCCTTGTCGTCCGGATCGCCGAGAGAGAGGCGGTAGGAGTAGTCCTTCAAGCCGAGGACGCCGTAGGCTTCCTCCATCAGGCGCAGCACGCCTTCGACTTCCGTCTCCACCTGGGCGATGTCGGCGCAGAAGATATGGGCGTCGTTCAGTGTCATGATGCGCACGCGGCTCATCCCCGAGACCTGTCCGGACTTCTCCCAGCGATGCATGTTTCCCTGCTCGGCTACGCGGATCGGGAGTTCCCGGTAGGAATGCAGTCCCTCGGCGAAGATCATGATGTGGCTGGGGCAGTTCATGGGGCGGAGCACATACTCCTCCCCTTC
>JBDSEP010000173.1:0-5926 GCA_039919985.1 Tepidiformaceae bacterium
GAAGGATGCCAGCGCGCGCGCCACCAGCGGCCGCACGGCGAACGACGCGGAGCTGAAGCGGAAGCTGGGCATGCGCGACGAAGGCCGTGATCGTTAACCGCGCCGCGCGAATCCGCGCCACAATCCAAGTTCCGCCCGATAAGTCCGTTTCCCACCGCGCCCTCATCTTCAACGCCATCGCGGAGGGCGGCGCGACCATCGAGCGGATACTCGATTCCGAGGATGTGCGATCCACCGCGCGCTGCCTCCGCGCGCTGGGAGTGGAGATCGACTGGCCCGAGGGCTCGACCAACGCAACCATCCGGGGTCGCGGCCTCCGCGGCCTCAGCGAAAGCGACGACGTGCTGGACTGCGGCAACAGCGGGACAACGTTTCGATTGCTTGCGGGCCTTCTCAGCGGACAGCCCTACCTTAGCGTGCTTAGCGGCGACGCCATGCTTCGACGCCGCCCGATGGGGCGAATCATCGCCCCGCTCACCCAGATGGGGGCTCGGATAGCCGCCCGTACGGGCAACACGATGGCACCCCTCGCTATACGCGGCGGCCAACTCACGGGTATCGATTTCGAAAGCCCCGTGGCGAGCGCCCAGGTGAAGTCTGCCGTGCTCCTTGCCGGCCTCTACGCCGCTGGTGAGACGAGAGTGCAGGAGCCCGCCCAATCGCGCGACCACACGGAACGCATGCTGGCGGCGATGGGCGCCCCACTCACCGTCGATGAGGCGGGAGTGCGAATCAGCTCGCCGGGACGCCTCAGCCCGCTCTCGCTCCGCGTACCCGGAGACATCTCGAGCGCCGCGCCGTGGCTCGTTCTCGGCGCCTGCCACCCTGATGCGGAGATCGTCCTGCTCGGAGTGAACACCAACCCCACCCGCACCGGGATACTCGATATCATGCGCTCCATGGGTGCCCAGATCGAAACGCTTGAGGAGCGCACGAGCGGCGGCGAACCGGTGGCCGACCTTCTGGTGCGCAGTTCGCGACTGAACGGAACGGTAGTCAGCGGCGGGCTCGTCCCGAGAGCGATCGACGAACTACCGCTCGTCGCGCTCATGGCCTGCTTCGCCGAAGGCGAAACCGTCATCCGGGATGCCTCAGAGCTCGTGGTAAAAGAATCTAACCGTGTGGAAACCACTGTCCGAGCGCTCGCGGCCCTTGGCGCGAACCTCTCGGGGCGCGACGACGGCTTTGTTGTCAACCGCCCGATAGGCGCCATGTGTGGCGCGCCGATCGACGCTGGCGGCGACCACCGGATCGGCATGCTCGGGGCGGTCGCGGGGGCATTAATCGACGGCCAGACGAGGGTGGACAACGGCGCGGTGGAGGTTTCCTACCCGGCGTTCTGGGATGACCTCGCGCGCGCCTCCGGATCGCGTTCGTGACTCGTAAACCGCTCGTCATCGTGATCCACGGCCCGGCCGGGGTGGGCAAAGACAGTGTCATCGAGGAGCTGAACAAGCGGACAGGCATCACGCGAGCAACCAGCGCCACCACTCGCGCACCACGCAAAGGTGAAAAGCATGGGCGCGATTACTATTTTCTCACGCGGGCAGAGTTCGAAGCCGGGATTGCCGATGGCGCATTCGTCGAACACGCCATCGTCTATGACGACTACAAAGGGGTTCACGCCAGCGAAGTCTCGAGGCTGATTGGTTCGGGCAAGGACATGATTATCCGCACAGACGTTCAGGGCGCGCGCACCTGGCGAGGGAAACTCCACGGCGCAGTGTTCGTCTTCCTCATGGCGGAGGATCGCGAAGCCCTGCGCCAACGGCTGCTCGCGCGCGAGACCGAGACTGCGGAAGAGTTGGAGCGGCGGCTGGCCGAGATCGACGAGGAGATCGCAGACATGCCTAACAACGATTATGTGGTCTACAACCAGCACGACGCATTGGATGCGGCCGTAAACGAGATGCTGGCGATCATGGAACGAGAACGCGCCAATCCCGCGCGGCCGAGCCCCACGCTGCGAGCGTGATGTTCAGCGCGGGTTGGCACCCGTAGGATTCGCTGCCTGAGCACCAGTGGAGGCGCACATGGACCCGGAATTCAGCAAGCTCTTCGACCTTCAGGGCCGTACCGCGATCGTGACCGGCGGTTCGAGCGGCCTGGGCGTGGCCTTCGCACGCGGCCTCGCTCGTGCCGGCGCCAACGTGGTGGTCACCGCTCGCCGGCAGGAGATGATCGACCAGACGGCCGAGATGCTCCGCGGTTACGGTGTGAAGGCTAGTGCGTTCGCTGCAGACATTACAGAAGACGCCCAGTTCGAGGCCGTCTTCAGCAAGACGGTCGACCAGTACGGACAGGTCGATATTCTCTTGAACAACGCAGGCTACACCGATCGTTCGGGCTTGCGCCACGACCTTGGAAGCATGAAGCGCATGCGGTCGGTGATCGAACTGGACCTGGTGGCGACCGTGAACGGCTGCCGCCTGGCGGGCGAACAGATGCTGAAGCAGGAGAGCCGGGGCACGATCATCAACGTCAGCTCGATCCTCGGGAAGGTTGGGAGCGAGTTTCGCGCCGCCGCCTACCACGCCGCCAAGGGAGGCGTCGACGCACTAACACGTGTGCTTGCCATCGAGTACGCCCGCGAGGGAATCCGCGTGAACGCTATCGCGCCTTCGTATTTCGATGGCACGGAGTTGATGGACAAAGTCTTCGAGTCAGCTCCCTCGACTCGCGAATACTCCATCTCGCGCACACCGATGGGTCGCCTCGGCCAGCCCGAAGACCTCGAAGGTGCGGTGGTATTCCTCGCCTCTGACGCCGCTCGTTTCATCACCGGCCACATCCTCTACGTCGATGGCGGCTGGACGGCGGGAGGCGGCTACCACCAGTTGCCGCCGATGTGGGAGAGCGAGCCGGGCCATCAGTTGATGGCTTAGCCGCGCAGCTCGCCAGCCGGAATAAGAAAGTGGCTGGCCGGATGACCTGCCGTCCATCCCACGGGAGTTTGGTCCACAATCGCGGCGATGCCCGCGAAGATTCCGCCTGACGATTCGATCAGGCTGCGAGCGGCCGCCGCCTGGCTGCCGGTTTCCACCCAATCATCGACGAGAAGGACAGCCTCGCCTGGCCGCACGGCAGCACGCTGCATCCGCATCTCCCACGTGTTGCCACGGTAGTCGGCCGCTCCGAGCTTGGCGTGTTTGCCGCCGGGCAGGAGGCCACCCGGCTTACGAATAGCGACAAACCCGGCCTCCAATTCAATGGCCACGGCCGCGCCGAGGATGAAACCGCGCGCCTCAATCCCAACAACTTTTTGAACGCGACCCCGGAAAGGATCGGCAAGGGCAGTCACAACTTCGTGAAAGAGAGCGGCGTCGAGAAAGATAGCCCAGACGTCAGCATGCCCGCCCGGGAAGGTAACGGCCCCCACAATTCGCTGCCGAAGATCGTCGTCAGTCATCGGAGGATAGTAAACGCCCGAGGGCACGATGTGACGGGATGCGCTGATGCGACTCGACCGCCGACAGGGCCATCTCGGCCTCGCCTCTGCATAGGACCGGGCTGCCGCCAAGGCCCGCCCGCACCCCGCGCTCGAGCGAGTTGCTGGCAGAACTCCGCCGGGGCCAATTTCTGAGCTCGCCACATCATCGGCTTCGCTCGGAGCTAAGTCTGGAGCCTAGGCCACCACGGCGCCCCTGCTGGCGCCCGTGATCTCTGCCATCAGTTCGAGGGCCGCGGGTTGAGCGGCCTGCACCAGCATCGTGCTCACGCCAGCATCCTCCCATGCGCGGAAACGTTCGCGGATGCGCGACTCTGACCCAACGAGCGACATCTCGTCGCATAGCTCGTCAGGGACGGCGTCCGTGGCGTCCTGCTTGCGGCCCGCAAGGTACAGCTCCTGGATACGTCCGGCGGCCTCCGAGTAGCCGTACTTCACGGCCATCTCGTTGTGGAAGTTCTTGCCCTTCGCGCCCATGCCGCCCATGTAGAGCGCGAGGTTCGGCTTCATCTGGGCGAGCAGCGCCTTCACGTCGCTCCCCACTGCCACCGTGCACCCCGCGGCAATGTCGAAATCCTTCATTCCTTTGCCGTTACCGGCGCGCCTGAAGCCCTCTTCGAGGGCCGGCTGAAAGAGATGCATGCGCTGCGGGGAGAACCAGATCGGCAGCCAGCCATCGGCAAGTTCGGCGGTGTTTCGAATGTTCATTGGACCCATGGTTGCAAGGTAGATGGGGAGCTGCCGGCCATGAAGGATGCTTTTCAGCGGCTTGCCGAGGCCGGTCGCGCCGGGACCCTGGTAGGGCAGCTGGTACTCCTCGCCGTCGTAGGCCACCGGCTCGTCCCGCGCCCAGATCTTGCGCAGAATCTCCACATATTCTCGAGTCCGAGCCGCTGGTTTGCCGTAGGCCACGCCGTGCCAGCCCTCTACGACCTGCGGACCGGAAAGGCCAAGGCCAACAAGCGCGCGCCCGCCGGAGAGCTGATCCAGCGTGGACATCGTCATCGCGCACATCGCGGGAGTGCGGCCGGGCATCTGCATGATTCCCGTGCCGAGTTTGATGCGCGTCGTCTTCGCCGCGAGGTAAGCGAGCGGCGTCACAGCATCCGAGCCGTACGCCTCGGCGGTCCAGACGGAGTCGTAGCCCAGGCGTTCGACTTTGAGGACGAGGTCCAGGGGCAGGCGCATCTGCGCGCCCGAGTATCCAATGTTGATCGCCAGCTTCATCTGCTCACCTCGCCGCGCATTCTAGCAAGCCAAGGCCGAGAAGGAGCGGGTAGCCGTTGGGCCTAACCTAAGCGATAAACCGGTAACCTTTGCCCCGAATCGTCTGGATCTGCTCTGCGGTTCCCAGAACTTCGCGCAGCTTCCGCCGGAGGTTGCTGACGTGGGCGCGGACGAGTGTGCTGGCGCCCGCTGCGTCGTGGTACTGCCAGACATCAACGAGGAGTTCGCGGGGGTGGAGGATCTCGCCTTCATGCTGCATGAGATATGCCAGCAGCGTGGCTTCGATGTGCGTAAGGTGTGCTTCCCGCTCCTCGCCACGCAGCGTGTTGGTCTTCAGATCGAGATCCATACCTGCAGGAGAGCCCAGCTTACGCGGATGCCCAAGGCGCTCCCTCAGGGCCTCGCCGAGGGCTTCTATGGGGAACGGCTTCTTGATCACCGCACCGTCAATCTTGAACTGCGGGCGGCGCGCACCTTTGTGCAGCAGGTAGACCATTATCGGGGCGCTGCCGTTGTAGGTGTGCGAGAGCCACTGGTTAAACTGGCTGAAGTTCACCCCCTCTTCGCCCCGCGGCAGGCCCTGGACGTCAGTAACGACGGCATCGAAGCGGTCCAGATTGAGGTGGTCCATGGCGGAGTCGTAGGTACCGGCGGTGGCGGTGTCGTATCCACGCCCTCGCAGGTAATCGGTTACTGAGGTACGCATGCGGGGTTCGCGGCTGATTACGAAAACGGATGTCATGCGGCGAATATCATGCGAAGGTTAACAGTTCTTTCTCGACGGGGGCGTTGCAGCATCTTGGTGACGGGCGGGAACGGTGTCAAGCGAAAATCGGCCCCTTTGAAACATAAGCACGTGAACTTCTCGCCCTTGACCAAACGCGTGCGAATCCCACTCCGGCTGGTCCAAAGGGCTTCTGCGTATCCTACCCGAGGATGCCCGGCCTCGCCTCGATTTGCTGGTGTAGTCTGGCTAGAGAAGGCGATTTGCCCCTAGCGAGGTGCGCTCAACTCGTACGTTATGTCTTCAATCTGAGCCTTCACCACTCGTTGCACGCCTGTCGCTTCTACCCAGACGTAGTTCACGTTGCCGCCGCGGCTCAGTCGCACCTTCCAGGCCTGGAATTCTCCTGCGGGGACTGTTACCTGCTCGGCTGGATCCACCCGAACGTTCACGGTGTGGATACTCGGCTGCCCGGCGTTGATAACCAGCGTGTAGTCCGCCCTAGCCCCGGAAGCGAGGTTGATGCC
>JBDSEP010000281.1:0-4782 GCA_039919985.1 Tepidiformaceae bacterium
CAGGTCTCCGGCCGCTACCTGCAGGTCGAGGTCAGTTCCCGTGCTAGCGACGGTGAGGGCGAGGTTGGGCAGAGCCTTGTGCACGAGGCCGGAGATCCCAGGATATTGCGGCGCGGCGGCGGGCGGCTGGGTCATCCGACCATCCGCTTGTCTTCCATGATCTTGCGCTGCAAGGCGAGGAAGCCATCGAGCAGGGCCTCTGGCCTCGGCGGGCAGCCAGCGACGTAGACGTCCACAGGGATGATCTTGTCGACGCCCTGGAGGACACGGTCGTATTCGGTGTAGGGCCCGCCGTTGGTTGCGCAGGCTCCCATGGAGATGACCCACTTGGGGTTCGGCATCTGCTCGTAGAGGAGCTTGATGGCGGGTGCCATCTTCTTGGTGACGGTACCGGATACGATCATCACGTCGCTCTGGCGGGGGCTTGGCCAGGGGACGATGCCGAAGCGGTCGAGGTCGTGATTGGACATGAAGGTGCCGATCATCTCGATGGCGCAGCAGGCGAGGCCGAAGGTCATCGGCCAGAGCGAACTCTTGCGGCCGATGGCGATAACGGTGTCCGCGCCGACCTGCATGACGCCGGGGAGGGCCATGCGATAGACGGCCTTGGTCACCGGCAGATCAATCGGAGTGAGGCGCGCGGATTCGGAGCCGTAGTCCGGCTTGTAGGGACGAGCGAGGGCGGCCTGGGCTGCGGGGGTCAGTTCGCTGCTCATCGCCACTCCAGAACGCCGCGACGCCATGCATAACCGAGGCCCAGCGCGAGAATCCCGACGAACGCCAGCATTTCGTAGAAGACGAACCTCGGCAGTTGGAGGAAGGTCACCGCCCAGGGAAAGATGAACACCGTCTCGACATCGAAGATCAGGAAGAGGATGGCGATGAGGTAGTAGCGGACGTGGACCTGGGCCCAATTGCGGCCGATGGGCAGCATGCCGCACTCGTAGGAGACGCCCTTGGCGCGCTCTTTGGCGTATGGGGCCAGCACTTTCGCCGCGATAAGGGCCGTGAAGACGAGCACGAAGCCAGCGATGGCGGCGATCATGACGGCGGACCAGGTGTCGTAGAAACTCATTCGGCGAACCCTTGCGGGCGGTTCGCGGCCAACGCGGAAGCCCCGGCGGACCGAGGGGCGGAGGCGCGCTGGAGGGTCATCGTGGCCGGTCTCCGAATCTGGTTTAGGGGCGGCGCGGGGAGCCCCAAAAGGTTGTGAATCAGCACACAAACTCTAACGCTGGGCCGGGAGCAGGGCAAGGGCAAGGGGCGGGCGCGGGTGAGGGATAGTGGCGCTAACAGCACGTCGGTGAGCCCTAAGCACCTGGGTGTGAGACCGACGCGCCCTCGCCTCTTGGATGCGCGCTCTGTAGCGTGAGCGGCGATGAGGCTGCGTGCGGTTCTTCTGCTGGCGATGGTGTTCGCCGTGATTGGGGCGGGGTTTGCGTTGCATGGCGGGGCGAGCGCGAGCCGCGGCAAGGTGTTTACGGTTGAGGTGAGCGAGACAGGCTTCAACCCGCAGGTCTGCCAGATTTCGCGCGATAACCTCGTGCAGTTCAAGAATGTGGGGACCGCCACGCGCCGCGTCGTCCTGCCCGGCACCGGGGCGAACCCCGAGCCACTGTTCGACAGCGGAGACCTCGGCCCCGGCCAAATTTCGAACCCGCAGCTATTTCCCCACGGCGGCAGCGTGAAGTTCTTCGATAAGTACCGCCCGGAGTTGTCGGTGACCATCGTCCTGCCGGTGTTTACGGAGGCGTGGGACGATATTTGTGCACCGCTGCACGCCGTCCCGACACCGCCGAAGCCGCTGGGCTGTGTTGTGAAGGCGAACTGCGCCGTCCTGCCGCTGGTGGCGAGGGAGCCGTAAGCGCGGGCGATCGGCGCTGTTCTTTGCTCCGCCCGGTAATGTCACTTAGGATCGGGAGAGAATCCGGGAGGGTTGGTCATGCGGTTTATCGGCACGGTTTTCGCCGCGGCAATCCTCATCGTCCTGACCTACCTGTTCGTGGGCTGGATGGTCGACGGCTATTTTGGCGGCAACATTGTGCCGAACCGGCTGGTGCCCGATCAATGGGCAGCGCCCAATAGTTGGAGCGAATGGCGCGACATTCTGATCGTGTTCACGTTCGTCTTCTGGATGATCTCCGGGGTCATCATGATCGCGGTGGCGATCGCACTCTTCCTGCTGATCATGCTCGTGCGGCGCATCATGAAGGAGAACGCCGTCCCGGCGATCGATTCGCTCAAGGGCTCGCTCGATAACCTGCGAGGGACGACGGAGTTCGCGGGCGAGACGGTGGCCTCGCCACTCATTCGGACCTACGCCGTGGTGAAGGGTGTGCGCACGGGACTCGGGGCGATTACCAGCTTGCCGAGCCTTGTGCGCAGGCAGAAGAAGCGTCGCAAGTGAGCGGCGAGCTGCCAGAGGAACTGGGGGAGCCCGGCGAGAAGCACGGAAATCCGGTTCTCGGGTGGGCGCGCGCCGTTGTCTTTGGGGTGCGCGATACGGCGACGCACATGCTGGATGAGGGCCGCCGCGGTGCGCGAGAAGCGCAAGAAGACGGCTGGCAACGCTTCGATGACAAGACGAAGAACCGGCGGAAGCACCGCTAGCCTCGCAAGCCTGAAGCTGGGCGCCTTGCTACCATAGCCGCTGGCCGCGCCGCGGAGAGGTGCTGGAGTGGTCGATCAGGTACGCCTGGAAAGCGTATGTAGTGAAAGCTACCGTGGGTTCGAATCCCACCCTCTCCGCCAGACTGAATCTATTGGAGCGGTCCTTACCGGTTTCTCCTCACCGCGGTAGCTCGGAACTGTGGTTGGACGCGGGCGGGCGGAACAGAGCAAAGGCGAGCCGCTAACCTCAGTTCGACCGCTCCGGGCTGGTGCAACCGTGCCCCGCCACCTGGGCTCTAGCCGCAGTTCACCAGTTTACAAAACGGCGCTCCCGCCTTGCTTTGCCCAAGCCTCTGTTCGCGCCCGAGGCAGCTGCAGTAAGCATCTCTTCGGCTCCTTGCTTGCATGCCGGGTGTAAGCTCGTCCTTCGAGAGAGCGCTGGAGGGTGCCCATGGGCGAGAAGGAAACGCTGAACGCGGCGGCAAGGTCGAAGTCTTTAGATGTCTCCGCGAGCCCAGGGGGCTCCGCCGCTGCGAGCATGGCCGATGAAAACGGGGGAGCGGGTTCACCCCCTGGAGCCGATGCTCGTGGCTCGTCGGTAGGAAAGGCCAAGTACAATGAGAAGACGAACGAGTCCACATAGAGCGTGAAGGCGCCGAGGCAACGGCCGCGCGGCTAGGACCGGGACGCCTATGTCCGCCGCGAACCGCCAGGTACGCCTGGAAAGCGTATGTAGTGAAAGCTACCGTGGGTTCGAATCCCACCCTCTCCGCCAGACCATTCACGATTCCCGATTCCGGAGCCGCGCCGCAGCGGGCCGCGCCTCCGGTGCACGTTCGCGCAGGACTTCGTAGAGAACGAGTCCGCAGAGGCTGCAGAGCGAGCGATCCGGGCGCGGCTCCGCTCTCCCTTCATACACACGCTGGCGTTCCTCTACGGGATGAGCACAGGCCATGGCCCGAACCATGAAGCCGCGTTTCCTGAGCGCCAAGCCCGGAGTGTCACACCAGCGGCCGAACAAGTGCGACATTGACTGCTGTTCCTCAGCGTGCCATCCCGTGGTACTCCGCGTTGGGCAGTACGCCTGCGGCGGACATCATGCGGTTCGTGTAGTTGAACATCGCGGTCACTTCGGCGATGTCCCACACGTCCTCATCGGAGAACCCGATGCCGCGGAGATCATCGACGTCCTCTTCGGCGCAGGTGACGGGATCGAGGGTGAGCTTGACGACGAAGTCGAGCATCGCAATCTGCTTCTCGCTGAGACCGGCGCGGCGGTAATCGAGGGTGAGGCGCTCGCCCTTCACCGGGTCCTTAAGCAAGGCGCGCAGAGCAAAGCCGTGGGCGGTGAGGCAGTAGAGGCACTGGTTCTGCATGGAGACGACAACGGAGATCATCTCTCGTTCGGCCTTGCCGAGTCCCGGGGAGGGCTGCATGAGGTCTTCGAAGTGCGCGCGCCACTTGTTGAAGCGGCCCTCACGCCAGGCAAACGCGGAGAACACATTGGGCACGAACCCAAGCTTCTCCTCCACCTGGCCGAAGAGGGCGCGGGTCTCCGCGGAGAGGCTGGCACGGTCGGCAATCGGGAACCACGAGATACGGTCTTCCATCGCGACAGCGTAACAGTGCAGCGCTCGGCGGATTCGCGAGAGGGACGCCGGCGTCGAGGGCGCCCGCAGGCGATCGCTACTCCTGGGCGTCAGCGAGGGGGAGCTGGCGGATGCCGCCGGGGAGCTTGGTCTGGAGCCGTTCGTATTCTGCTCGCACTCGTTCGTCTGGATAAACCCAATCGTGGATGAAGTAGACCCGGGCGATGCCCGCCTGGAGCATCTCCTTCGTGCAGCCGAAGCAGGGGCGCATGGTGGTGTAGAACGCTCCTCCGCCGACCGAGATGCCGAATCGCGCCGCGGCGAGGAGGGCATTCTGTTCGGCGTGGACGCAGATGCAGAGGTCGTAACCGGTACCGGAAGCGAACTCTTCGCGGTGCGCGCAGCGGTAGCAGCCACCGTCTTCGCAGTTCGTCATATCGCGGGGGGTGCCGTTGTAGCCGGTGGAAATGATGCGACCATCCTGCACAATGACCGAACCGACGCGTTGACCGCGGCAGTTGGCTCGCGCCCGGACGGCAACGGCGATGCCCATGAGGTAGTCGTCGATCGAAGGTCTCTGCCT
>JBDSEP010000283.1:0-13477 GCA_039919985.1 Tepidiformaceae bacterium
AACTCGCTCGTCCAATACGAGGAAGATGGCGCGATCCTCGGCTACGTCATGTACCGCACGAGGGCCCACGACACTCTCGGTGTTCCGGACGGCACGGTTGCAGTGACCGAACTGCTCGCCGAAACCGATGCTGCTTACTCTGCCCTCTGGCAATTCGTTTTCGGGATCGACCTCATCGCCACCATCGAGGCGCCATATCGCCGCGTGAACGAGCCTCTCGGCTGGATGCTCACCGACCCCCGCCACCTCCACCGCGCGGTCTACGACACCCTCTGGCTGCGCCTCGTCGAGCTTCCCGCGGCGCTCGCCGGCCGATGCTATCTCTCCGAAGGCTCGCTCGTCATCTCCGTCTCCGACCAGTTCTGCCCCTGGAACAACGGGAGCTACCTGCTCGAAGGCGGACCCAGCGGCGCCACCTGCACGCCAACCACGCGCACCGCCGACGTCGAACTCAACGCCAACGACCTCGGCGCCGCGTACCTCGGCGGTGTCCGATTCGAAACGCTCGCCCGGGCAAACCGCGTGACCGGCTCCGCGCAGGCCCTTCGTCTCGCCGACCGCATGTTCCAGTGGGATTGCCTGCCCTGGGAGCTGGAAGTCTTTTAGCCGCGGCATTGCGCCTCTCTCTGCGCGCGTCCTATCGTGGCCACCATGCAGCCTTCGCCGGTCGTCGCCATCCTCACCCTCGGCTGCAAGCTCAACCTCGCCGATAGCGAAGAGTTGGCGCGCAGGCTCCGGTTCGCCGGCTTCGCACCCGTGAACCATCTCTGCGAGGCGGACGCCTATGTGGTCAATACCTGCTCGGTTACGCACGTCGCCGATGCGAAATCCCGCCGCCTCGTCCGCACCGTCCGGCGGCTCGCTCCCACTGCCAGCGTCGCCGTCACCGGCTGCTTCCCGGTCTCCGCAGGAAGCGATGCTGCCATGGAACTCGGCGCCGACTTCGTCGCTGGCACCCGCGATGCCGATAAGGCCGCGCTTGTGCGCTTCCTCTCGGACCAGTTCTCCGTCACGAGCGCCTCGCCATCGCCCACGCCCGTCGTCGGTCGCCTCGCCGGCTCCACCCACGCCAGGGCCTTCGTCAAAGCGCAGGAAGGCTGCAACGACGTCTGCGCCTTCTGCATCGTGCCCCGCACCCGCGGACGTGAGGAGTCGCGCTCCATCGATCGAGTCTGCACCGAAGTGAACGCGGCCGTGGAGAGTGGCGCTCGCGAAGTCGTCGTGACCGGCACGCAACTCGGCGCTTGGGGCCGCGACCTTTTTGGTTCGCTCAAGCCCCACCACCTGCTCAGTGGGCTGCTCGAACGCACGGACGTGACCCGTCTGCGCTTCAGCTCCCTCCAGCCCCAGGATATTTCGCCAGAACTGCTGGCTCTCTGGCAGGACCCGCGCCTCATGCCCCACTTCCACCTCGCCCTGCAGAGCGGCAGCGAGGCCGTCCTCCAGCGCATGCGCCGTCGCTACTCCACGCGCGATTTCCTCCTCGCCGCCGAGCGCATTCGCGCCGCCGCTCCGGATGCCGCAATCACCACCGATGTCATCGCCGGCTTCCCCGGAGAATCAGAGGCAGAGTTTGCCGAGACCCTCGCTCTCTGTCGCGCCGTCGGCTTTGCGCGGCTGCACTGTTTCCCCTACTCCCAGCGTTCGCGCACCACCGCCGCTCGTATGCCGGGCCAGCTCCCGCCCACCCTCCGCAAGGAGCGAATGGCTCGCCTCTCGGCACTGAATGCCGAGCTCTCGCAGGCCTTCCGCTCGCGATTCCTCCACACCACCCGCCCTGTGCTCTGGGAAACGAGCGCAGCCTGCGCGAGTGGCGAGCGTTGGTTCGGCAACACCGATAACTACATTGGCGTCTTCAGCGACGCGCTGCATTCCCGGAACGAATTGACCCCCGCCTACCTTGCCGCGTTGTACCATGATGGAGTGATGGGCGGACGCCCACCGGAGGAAGCATGAACGCGTTTCGCCGAGCACTGCTCATTCTCTACAGCTTGCTGCTGATTGCCGCCGCCGGCGGTCTCATCGGCCTCGCCTGGAACCAGGACCGCAAGCTCGATCTCTCCGTCAGCGACCTCAACATGCAGGCCTTCATCAGCAGCACGGATGGCGCCAAACTCGTTTTCACGGCCATCTGCGGCGGCGTCGCCCTTCTCGGGCTGTTCACCCTCATCATCGCCGTCCTTCGTCCATCGAAAGAATCGAGCTCCGGCACCATTCGCATGACTCAGGCGGACGGCGGCGTAGTCGAAGTGACGGCTGGCTCAATTGAAAACCTCCTGCGCCAGGAGCTCGAAAGCTACCCCGAGGTTCGCAGCGTCTCCCCCCGAGTGCGGCTGAATGGTGGCGCTGTGGATACCTTCCTCGATGCCAGCATCGACCCCGGAGCGAACATCGCGAACGTTACCACTGTGCTCGCTCAGGGCGTTGCTACCGTCCTCCGCGACCAGGTAGGAGTCACGAATGTCCGCCGCCCGAGCATCAAGATCAGTTACGAAGGTTCGCCGGTTGAAGGCCGCTCAGTCGGTATCTCCACTCCGACTAAGCCCGATTCGCGCCCCGTTGTACGGGAGGACATGGAAGCGCCCGCTGCCAGGCCAGCGCAGCCGGAGCCCATCGGTTCCTCGCGGCCGGATTACGGTCCCGAGCCCCCACGTATGACCCCACCGCCGCGCTCCGATGAAACGACCGTCCATGACTGATGGGCCGCCACCGGTGCCCAGCCCGGGCGAACTACCTTGGGTGTTGGAGGCGCTGCTTTTCGTAGCCGATGAGCCTCAAAGCCTCGCCGCTCTCGCCCGCGCCGCTGGGGTGCCCGAAGCGGCCGCGCGCAAAGCTCTTCATCAACTCACCGCTGACTACCAGGCTCGCGGGCTTCGCCTAATGGAGGATGGCCAGAAATTCCAACTCGTGAACGCCCCCGAATACGGGCGCTACGTCGATGAGCTCCTCGGCACCGGGCCCGGCCAGCGCCTCACCCGCGCCGCCCTTGAGACCCTCACCATCATCGCCTACCGCCAACCCTGCACACGCGCCGAGATCGAGGGCATCCGCGGCGTGAACAGAGACAAGCTCGTCGGCACACTGGAACAGCGTGGCCTCATTGACCACGTGGGTACCGGAGATGGCCCGGGAAAGCCGAAGCTCTACCGCACCACAATGAAGTTCTTCGAACACTTCGGCATCCGCAGTCCCCAGGAGCTCCCCGCTCTCCCGAGAGACGAGCCAGAAGCCGAAGTCGCCGCCCTTTAGCTATGGGCGTCCCGCACGCCCTACATCCACGCGCACTGTCTCAATCCACCCGCGCGAGCGACCCTCCACCCTGTCCTGCTGAGACCCTTCGCTTGTACAAAGGAAGAGCGTTCGCCCGTCCGCCCCGCCGAGCATGCAGGCGTAGGCACCCTTGCCCGGCGGAAGCTTGATTCGATCGGTCACCTTCCCGCTTTCGAGCACGCGGATGAACTCCTCGGTTACGGGTGAGGCCACCCAGATCGCCCCTTCCGCGTCCAGGCAGATGCCGTCCGGCGTCGCCGGTGCAACTTCCGCCCAGATCCGGCGATTCGAAAGCGTGCCATCCTCGTGGTTAATCTCGAAGGCAGTGAGCCTCCGACCGTACGTCTCGGCCACAATCAGCGTGCCGCCATCCGGCGTAATTACGCTCCCGTTCGGGAAGAGCAGCTCTTCCGCCACTACCTGCGCGACACCGTCCGGCCGCACCATCACCAGGCTCGCGGCGTGGAACGGAGCGTCCGCCGAATAGTCGAAGCCGAAGTTACCGATGTAGGAGCGCGCCTGATCATCCACCACCATGTCGTTGGCGTCACCGCCGGCGAACGAAGAGATGTCGCACACCTCTTTCAAACCAAGGCTGCCGTTCAGGCAGAGCATCTTGCGGTCCGTCATGGATACGACGAGCAGCCGCCCATCCGGCGTAAACCCGAGGCCCGAGGGCCGGTTCGGCACTTCACAGATGATCGAGGTCTGCCCCGATTCCTCCACCGTCATCACGCGGTGGGCGTGCATATCCGAAAACCAGAGCCGACCTTCGTGCCAGCGCGGCCCCTCGGGAAACTTCAGGCCGTCAAGCAGAATCGTGGGAGTCAGGTCCATTCGCGCATCCACCGGCAAGGTTCGGCGTTGTTCGCCGGTGCCCGGGAGGCGAAGTATAGAGACCAGAGCTCCTTCGTGGGGTGGTCGCCTCTTGGCGTGCTGGACCGCGCCTTCGTATGCTTGAAAAGCATGCCACCACCCGAACCGCGCAGCCTCCGCCTGGCACACCTCTACCCGGACGTCATGAACATCTACGGCGATCGCGGAAACGTCATCGCCCTCCGCTTTCGCTGCGAGGCCCGCGGTATCGGCTTCGAATGTACCGAGGTGAACGTCGGCGACCCGTTCGATCCGTACCAGTTCGACCTCGTGCTCATGGGCGGAGGCCAGGACCGCGAGCAGCGCCGCATCGCGAGCGATCTCGTGGCACGCGGCCCTGCCCTCAAAGCCGCAATCGAAGATGGACTGCCCGCTCTTGCGGTCTGTGGTGGATTCCAGCTCTTCGGCCACCGCTACGTTGACCACGATGGCGGTATCATCCCGGGCATCGCTGTATTCGACCTCGAGACGCGCCACCCTGGCCCTCTCGCGGACCGTTGTATCGGTGACGTCGTTCTCGCCACCGACCTCGGGGAAGTGGTGGGCTTCGAAAATCACGGCGGGCGCACCTACCTCGCCGAAGGCCAGCCCGCCTTCGGTCTCGTAAGCCGCGGCTTCGGAAACAACGCCTCAGATGGAAGCGAAGGGGCGCGCTTCCGAAACGCCTTCGGCACCTACCTCCACGGAAGCCTCCTGCCGAAGAATCCCACACTCACGGACGAACTGATTCGCCTCGCCCTTGAACGTCGCTACCACGAGCCGATCACCCTTGCCCCGCTCGAAGACGACTCCGAGGAGGCAGCCCACGCCGTCGCCGTTGCAGTCGCACGGCGTCGCAGCCGCACCCAAAGCCCCGGTGCTGTTGGCTGAACCGCCGCTAACTGCTGCCCCTAGGCGCCCGCGAACTAGGGACACTCCCGATACTCCCTCGCCGTTAAAAGGCCGAATCTGAGGGCGTGGGTAGGTGATGGGACGCAGATGGACAGGTTGAACTCTCCCGGGCTGCTCTCTCAGGTGCTCGACGCCAGCGATGACCAGATCTACGTGATCGACCTCGTGCGCAGTCGCGTCATTGATTGCAATGACGGCGCCTGCCGAGCGCTGGGCTACTCCCGCGACGCTCTCGTTGGCCTCGATCTCGCTTGCCTAGACCAGAATCTCTGGCGCGGCAGCCCACTCAACCCGGCACTGCTCCAGCTGCAACCGGGGGACCCCGCACTCCTCTTCCGCACCAGCCATCTGCGAAGTGATGGCTCCGCCTTCCCCGTTGAAGTAAGTTCCCGCGCGGTCCTCGTGGAGGGCCAGGTTGTGCACATCGCTATCGGCCGCGACATCAGTTCGCAGCGCCAATTTGAGCGCGAACTCGCCGAGAGCCGCCGCCAGTTCGAGGCGCTCGTGCATAACCTCCCCGGCATCGTCTATCGCTACGAACTCCGCCCCCATCCCCGCTTCCTCTGGGTCGACGACCGCATCAGCGAACTAACGCTAAGGTCGGCAGCCGAGTACCTCAACGGCGAGGCCGACTTCGCCAACGATGTCGCGCCGACAGATTACAGGCGCGTCACCACCGCGTTCGGCGAGCTTGCCGCCCGGGGAACCGGCAGCTTGGACCTTACCTACCACCTCATCGCCGCCGACGGCGCACACAAACTCATCCGCGATACCGCCACCATCATCGCTCCCACCCTGCCTGGAGAGCCTGTCATTGTGGAGGGGATGATGATCGATATCACTGAAGCGGCCGAGCAGGAGCGAGTACTGCGCGAAGCTTGGCAGGCCGAGCATGCTCGCTACGAATTCGTCGTAGGGGCGAGCGGCCAGATCGTCTACGAGTGGGATATCGCCCGGGAGATGATCACCTGGGGCGGCAGCCTTCGCGCCGTCCTTGGCTATACCGAACAGCAGCACCTCCACTCCGTGGCGGACGCGCTCCTCCGTGTTCACCCGGAGGATAGAGCGGCCTACCAGCAACAGACCGCCCCTGCGATGGCCCACGGCGCCTCGCTTAGCCATGAGTACCGCTACCAGCATGCCGATGGCTCCCACCGCTGGGTCTGGGATCACGTGGTGTACGAACTCGATCCCGCAGGCGAACTCAGCCGCGCGACCGGTGTACTTCAGGACATTAGCGCGCGCAAGCGCTTAGAGGCCCAGGTTAGCAGCGCCCAACGCATGGAGACCATCGGCGCACTGGCCGGTGGCGTCGCTCACGACGTCAACAACTACCTCGCGACGATTCTCGGCAACGTGGACGTGGCAATGATGCGCGTGCTCAACCCTGCGGATTGGCCTGAACTGCAGGACGCACACGACGCCGCCAGGGGTTGTGCTGAACTCGTCCGCAGCCTGTTGACCTTCGCCCGCCAGGAAGGCCATAGTCACGGCCCTCTGAACCTCGGCGGCGTGGTGCGCGATGCGGTGCGCATGTTGCGTCCGCTCGTTGGCGGTGAAGTGCTGCTGCAGACCAGCCTCCAGGATGACTCGCTCGAATTTGAAGCCGACCGCGTGCAGGTGCAGCAGGTGATCATGAACCTGGTCGCCAACTCGAACGATGCGATGGGCGGGCGCGGGACGATCACCATCGGCGCGGCCGCCGTCACTCTGCAACATCCCGAGACCGGCCAGCCGGGGCGCTTCGCCCATCTCTGGGTGGTCGACAGCGGCCCCGGCATTGCAGCCAACCTGCGCCTCAAGATCTTCGAACCCTACTTCACCACCCGACCCTTTGGCAGCGGGACCGGGCTCGGTCTCTCGATCGTCCACGGTATCGCCCATGCCCATGGCGGCTGGGTGGAGGCCGCTCCCATCTGTCCCGGTGCCCGCATCTCCGTATTCTTCCCCGCCGGCTGAGAGCCGCCCCTCCCGCCCACGCGCCATCGAGGCTAGGATCAGCGTGGGGGCGCGATGACGAAGCTTGAGGCCGGGGAAGTCCAACGTGCCGGGGTGTTCCGGCGTGTGGTCACTAATCGCTGGGCCATCCAGCTTCTTATCGTGGGCATACTGCTCGCACTTGCGGCCTGGCGTATCAACATTCGCCAACTCGGAGACGCCTTCGCCGAGGCCCGTTACGGCTGGCTCGTCTTCGCGCTGGTGGTATACACCGGTTCGCGCGTGGTCCACGCCTGGGAATGGCAGATTACCCTCACCAAGGTCGGCCACGCCCCCTTCTTCGGCCTCTTCGGGGCCACCCTCATTGGAACCCTCGTCAACGCCGTCGTGCCCGCGGCCGCCGGGGACCTCGTGAAGATCCAGGTGGTTGCGAACCGCTACGGGCTCCCCCGCGCCGGGCTCATCGCTGGGCGAGGAGCCGAGGCCGTGGTCAACGCCCTGATCATGGTGGTCTTCATCGTCGTCAGCTTTACGTTGCCAGGCGCGGGCTTCGCATCCAAAAAACTCCTCTGGCTGCTCGCCGCCGCAACGCTGGCGGCCTTCGCCACTGCCGTGATTATCAGCCATCGCATCCCCGAAAACGCACCTCGCTGGCGTTGGCTAAGCCGCATGCCGAAGCGCATGCGCGGCGGCATCGAAAGCCAATGGCCGCGATTCCGGGAGGGCCTCGAGGTGATGCGCCGCCCGAAACTGCTTGCTATCGAGATCGCTCTCAATCTCTTCGGCTGGTTTGTGGATATCCTCATCTACTGGTCCTTCGGTCGCGCCTTTAACCTCCACCTTCCGCTCGCCGCTTTCGTTTCCGTGACCGTGGTCGTGGCCATAATCACCACCTTCCCCATCACCTTCGGCAACGTCGGTACGTACGAACTCGCGCTGCTGAGCGCCTTCTCGCTCTACGAAATCCCGGCACACGATGCGCTCGCCTACGCCGTCGGCAGCCACCTTTTCAGCACACTCTTCAACATCTTCCTGGGTATTGTGGCCATGCTCGCCATGGGGATGCGCCCCGGCGAGGTCTTCCGCCTCCGGGCGCGAGCGGAGACGCCTCCAGGCGCCGTCCCGAAGAGCCCGTAGTCGGCGCCCGGCCTAAGTGCTCTCGCCGATCTCCCAGGCTGCGAGCCGCCGCACCCCGTACATGAACAGCAGCGCCGACGCCACAAGCACGAGCACGATCGCCACCGTGCCATTCAGGTCTGCTTCGAAGACCTGTCGCGGCGCGTGGATTACGCTGTCTGCCACTCCCAGGGAGTACTGCCGCACACTCAAGAAGCGCAGCCCCCGGAAGAGCCGCGTAAGCACCGCCTCCCAGATGAACACGTAGAGCAGCGCCACGATCAGGGCCCGGCTCGTGAGAATACTGAGCAGGATGAAGAGCGCGCTGTACAGCAGCGAAGCGGCGGCCACCGCGAGCGAGAACCCCAGGAGGATGCGGTATTCGAAGGGCTGATCCAGGGCGATCGCCGTCGAGACAATGGTCGCCGAGAGAACCAGTCCGGTCGTGGCCGCCCACGCCACGAAAAGCTTGGAGGCGAATATCTGCCAGCGCGGGATCGGCTTCGAGAGCAGGTAGACCGCCGTCCCGTCCTCGATCTCCGAGCCGATGGCCGCCGTACCGAAGATCTGCGCAGTCAACGGCAACAGCGTGCCCACAATCAGCTGGCTGAGGAGCACCTGTGCCACCCAACGTGGCTGCGCGCTGATCAACTGGTTCGTCTCGCGGATGTAGATCGTGTTTCCGGTGGCCTCGCTTAAGCGGTAGACAATCGCAATGAGCACCGGGATGAGCGCCCCCGCAAGCATCAGCAGGCTGCGCTTCTGGCCCAATAGTTGGCGGGCGGTGAGTTGGATGATCGCAGCGTTCATCGCTTCACCAGGTAGGAGAAGACGCTCTCTAGCGATTCATCCGTCGGAAGCAGTTCGAGCAACGTCACGTTCGCCTCGCGGGCGATTCGCGGGATCGCTAGCGTGAACTCCGCAAAGTCCGAAGTGCGAACAGTCAGCCGCTCGTCCTGCAGCTCGACCCCAAAAATCGCCGGGTCCCCGACGAGCGCCGCAGCGAGCCGCCGGTCGTCGCTCGAGCGCACCGTGAAGGTGTGCGGGCGGTCCGTCATCAGGCGCCGGATATGCCGAAAATCGCCCGAGGCGGCAAGCCTTCCTGAGACCACCACCAGCACGTTCTCGGCCAGTCGTTCCACCTCTTCGAGAATGTGGGAGGAGAAGACGATCGTCGTGCCGTGGGCCGCCATCTCTCGCAGCATGTCCATCATCTGCAGGCGCTGGCGAGGATCGGCGCCGTTGAAGGGCTCGTCGAGCAGCAGAATCGAAGGCTCGTGCACGATCGCCGCCGCCACCTTCACGCGCTGCTTCATCCCCTTCGAATAGCCGCCCGTTGCCCGCCCCTGTGCCGATTCCAGGTCCACCTGCCGGATGGCGCGCGCCGCTGCGGCCGCAGGATCGGCCAGCTTGTGCAGCCTAGCGCTCAGCAGCACGAACTCGTACCCGGTGAGGAACGGATAGACCGATTCACGTTCCGGCACCAGGCCTACCCGCGCATACATCTCCGGGTTCTTCCAGGCAGGTTGGCCCAGCACGTTCACCGTCCCCGAAGAGGGCGCAAGAAAGCCCGAAAGCATATGCAGGAGCGTCGACTTCCCCGCGCCGTTCGGGCCCAGCAGGCCCGTCACGCCGGCCTCAAGAGAGAAAGAGATGTCGTTCACTGCCACGATATTCCCGTACCAACGCGAGACGTTACGCACCTCGATCGGCGGCGATTCGGTCGCCACTCGCCCGCTCTCTGTGCTCACAGCCACGTTCGTCATGCCGCTATCCGTTCGTAGCGTCGCAGCACGACGGCCGTCGCGATGGCGATGAATGACAACGTCACAATCGGGTAAATGAGCATCGGCAGGTCGGCAATAGATACGATGCTGTCGCTCCCAGGTGTCACATCGAACACCCAGTAGGTCGTCCCGCCGAGCAGGTCGAAGGGGCTGAAAAGTATGGCGAAATTGCCCAGCCCTCCAGCCTCGCGCACAAAAATGTTTGCCAGCGGCGTACTAACGAGGAAGACCGCGATCACCGCCACCGTTGCGTACGAGCGCCGCGACGTCTGGCAGGCGATGGCTACCGAGAGGGACGCCATGAGCCCCGCTATGAGCAGTCCGCTGCCCACAATTCTCGGCACCTGGCCCCAGTTCTCCCGCAGAAACGCGGAAGTGTCCTTCGTCGAGAGCATATTGCCCACGAACAACACCACCTGCGGCAGCAACGTCAGGAAGAGCAGCGCCGTCGTGAGGGCCGCCAGCTTCGCGAGCGCGTAATCGCGCCGGAGCAGCGCGCGCGAGAAGTAGAGCGAGAGCGTGCGCGTACGCTGGTCGCGCGCCACGAGTTCCGGCGAAACGGCCGCGCAGAAGAGCGCCACGCTCACCTGGACGTAGCTGTAGTAGTTCTCTGGCTTGATGATCTCCACGTCGTTTGCCAGCGCCGCCACGCCCAACTGGATGAGTGCGGGGATGAAGGCAATGATCGAGATCGCCACCGGGATGATCTTGCTGCTCGTGCGCCGCCCCAACCCGAACGCCCACCGTACGGTGTAGAGGTAGAGCGACAGCACGGAGTGCCGCCTCCCCAGCCGCAACCCATCGTAGCGCCGGTAGCCCAGGTCGTAGATGCTCCCCGCGCCTTCAGACCGTGGCGGCATCCTGCGCCTCCTGCGTGGGACTGCGGAACAGGTCTTCCAGATTCTGGCGCCGCTGTTCGATGCGGATCAGGCCAAGGCCGAGGTCCGCCACCGTGTCCCGAATCTGGTTGTAGACGGCATCATCCTCAATCCCAATGAGCAGCAGGCGACCCTCTTCCACCACCTTCAAACCTCGCCCACGCAGCCGCCCAACGAACTCCGCGGCCTCGCCCTCCACCTCCACAGCCAGCACCTGGGTGCGCTCGGTGAACTCGCCAATTGGCGCCGATCGCAGCAGCTTCCCGCCGTCGATCACCACGAGGTGCTCACACACCCGTTCGATCTCTCCGAGCAGGTGGGAGGCCATGATGATCGCGATCCCGAACTCCTTGCCGGTCCGCCGCACCAGGTCCAGCATCTCATCGCGGCCTGCCGGGTCCAGCCCGTTCGTGGGCTCATCCAGGAACATCACGCGCGGATCGTGCACGAGCGCCTGGGCGAGCTTCACGCGCTGCTTCATCCCGGTCGAGTAGCCCCGGATCTCGCGGTAGCGCTCCTCGAAAAGCCCCACGTGGCGCAACGTCTCCGCTGTCCGCTCGCGGGCCGCCGAACGCGGCAGGCCATTCACCTGGGCCATGTGGGCCACGAACTCGGTGGCGCTCACATCATTCGGAAGGCAGTCGTGCTCCGGCATATAGCCCACGAACTGGCGCAACTCCGGACCTTCAGTGGCCGCATCGAGCCCCAACACGGTCGCGCTCCCACTCGTCGGTTCCAGGAGCCCGAGCAAGATCTTGATCAGTGTGCTCTTGCCCGCTCCGTTCGCCCCCACCAGCCCGATAATCCCCGGCTCCAGGCTGATCGATAAGCTGTCCAGAGCGGTCACAATCGTGCCGTAACGCTTCGTCAGTCCGCGAGTTTCAAGCAGGGCCACCTCGCTAGGGTACACGCGTACGGCGTCGGAGGGCTGGACTGCTCGCGAGTCTTCGGGCGAAAACCGGCCCGCAACTACCGCCACGCGCCCAGTAGGCGGCTCCTTGACTACCTCGCCACAAGACCCTCTCCCCGCATGTATGCCGCCCACTTCCCCCGTTCACCTGGGGACGATACGTTCGCTACGCCATGCCCACGCTTAAAACCTGGTTCGCCGCCTCCCGGCCCTTCTCCTTCACCGCCGCAACCGTGCCCGCAATAGTCGGCACGCTCCTCGCCTCTGAAGACGCGTTCAGTTGGTGGCGAGCGCTCCTCGTGCTCCTCGGGTCGGTCCTCTTCCTCGCCGGCACCAACTTCGTGAACGACTACTACGACCACCTCAAGGGAGCCGACGGCCCCGAATCCCTGGGCATGGCGGGCTTTATCCAGCGCGGAATCCTCGCTCCCCGCCAGGTGCTCGGCGCCGGGCTCTTCTGCTTCGCCGCCGGCGGGGCCATCGGGCTCGTGCTCTGCGCCACGGGAAGTTGGCAGATCCTCTGGATAGGCCTCGCCAGCGCACTGGCCGGCTTTCTCTACACAGGGTGGCCCATACACCTCGCCTACATCGGCCTCGGCGAGGTCACCGTCTTTCTCTTCATGGGCCCCGTCATCGTGGTCGGCGCGTATTTCGTGCAGACCGAATCGTGGGACTGGCAGCCCTTCGTCGCCTCACTTCCGATCGCCTTCCTCGTCACAGCCATCCTCCACGCCAACAACCTGCGCGATATCGACCTCGACAAGCAGCACGGGAAACGCACCGTCGCCACCCTCATCGGTCGCCGCCGGGCGAACGTGGAGATGTACCTCCTGCTCGCCGCCACCTACATCTCGCTGGTGGTCGCCGCCGCCGTGGGCGCCATGCCCTGGCCCGGACTTCTGGCGCTCGCCACTCTTCCCCTCGTCCGCCCGATCGTCGATGTAGTGCGTGCCGGGGGCAACCCCAAGAAGCTCAACCTCGCGCTCTTCCGGACAGCCCAACTGCACATGAAATTCGGGGCCATGCTCGCCGTCGGCCTCGGCCTCGATTGGCTCTGGGTCTCTCTCTAGCCGCGGTCACCGCGCAGGCCGATCGCCGGGGAGAAGCTTGCTGTAGTCCTGGTGCGAGAAGACGGTGAGCCCCTTCAGCACCCCAGACGAAGTTAGGTGCCCGATTAATCGGTAACGCAGGGGAAGCTCAAAGCGAATCATCAACCGATCGTTCGGCATGCGGTCGGGTCTGAACGAGCTAAAGTGCGTGCCCGAGGCAAGCGCAGCGGCAATCTCCACCGCCCGGTCTGTCACCACCGACGGGAATCGACGGAGGTCCCCCGCCTGGCGACGAAAAAGCTGGTCCCAGCGCGCCACGCGCATCGCTTCGGCGACGGCTCGCGCCTGCTCCCTCGCGTGCGCAAGCTCCGCGCCACGCGCTGCCGCACGGCAACGATTGCACTGCTGCCCGAGCCCCTTATGCCCGCAGGAGAAACTCTTCGTCCGGATTGCCATAACTCCACCTCGTTCGCCGAAATTCGAGCGAACCGCAGCATGGCTTCCCTTCGCGACATCCTCCGTCGCGTTAACCCCCGCTCATCCCCACTGACTCCTGCGAAAACTGCTGCCGGTAGAGCCTCGCGTAAACCCCTTCCATTGCCAGCAGCTCCCCGTGACGCCCGCGTTCCACCACAACCCCGTGGTCCAGCACGACGATGACATCGGCGGCGAGAATCGTCGAGAGCCTGTGGGCGATGGCGATCACCGTGCGACCTCGCGTCAACCGCTCCAGCGCATCCTGGATCGCGCGTTCCGTCTCCG
>JBDSEP010000287.1:0-4077 GCA_039919985.1 Tepidiformaceae bacterium
AGCGGCCTTGTCCACGGTTTCCTCGCCTTCGACCACCTCTGGGCCACGCCGCTCGATACCGGCATCCGAGAGAACTTCCTCGCCACGAGTATCGAACAGCCCGACCCGCTGCACTTCACGGTGAAAATCGGCGAGGCCGTCTTCCACAACAAGGCACCGGTCAACGGTCGCAAGGTGACCGCGCAGGACGTGAAGGCGAGCTACGAGACGGCCGCTAAGCAGACCAAGATCTCCAACAGCTCGTGGTGGACGCAGGTGCTCGAGAAGGTGGACGCGCCAGACGCCACCACCGTGGTCTTCACGCTCAAAACGCCTGACGCCTGGACCTTCAGCTCGACGAACGCTGGCAGCCCGCTCGGCGGCTCCATCCTCCCGGAGGAGATCTGCAAAGACGTCGATTTCATGGACCGCGACATCATCGGCAGCGGGCGCTACGAGTTCGTGAGCCATGAAAACGGCACGAACATGAAGTACAAGCGCTTCGATAAGTGGAGGGTAAAGGGCGAGCCCTACCTCGCCGGTTTCGAATACAAACTGGTGCAGGAGCAGGCCGCCGCCCTCGCCGCCTTCTCCGCCAAAGAGATCGACGCCATGGACCCCAGCAACAAGCTGGAGCGCGAGCAGCTCCAGACCAAGCATGGCAAGGACATCAACGTGGATCAGTTCGACCGGCGCGCCATCTGGATTGTCCAGGCTCGCGGCGACGGCCAGTGGAAGGATCCTCGGGTCACGCAGGCCATCAGCTACGCGCTGGACCGCAAGGAGATGATCCAGCTCATGGACTTCGGCGAAGGCAAGGTGAGCGGGATTGTGCCGCCCGCATTCGCCTCCCAGGCGCTCACCGAGAAGGAGGTGAACGACACCTGGGGCAAGAGCGATATGACGGAGGCGAAACGCCTCATCGCGGCCAGCGGCTTCGACCTGACGAAAGAGTACGAACTGAAGTACTACGTGCCCGGCAACCGCCCCGCGCAGTTCGCCCAGATCGTGCAATCACAGCTCGCCAAGCTCGGCATCAAGATCAAGCTGGTCGGCGAGGACTTCGGCAAGTGGCTGGCGCAATCGCTTTACGGAAGTGATTACAGCGGCTTCATCACCTACCCCACACTCGAATACGACGACCCGAGTTCGTACATCGGCTCAGTTGGCAAGACGATTGGTGGTAGGCCGAACTGGGCGGGCTACCTGAACGATGAGATGGATGCCGCGCTGAACAAGCAGAAGGGCATCCTGGATGACAAGGAACGCAACGCCGCGGTTCAGGATGTGCAGCGTAAGGCGTGGACGAACGGCGCACCTTTTATTCCCACGTTCATCCAGATTGGCAGCACGGTGAACTGGGGATATGTGAAGGGTCGCGTGACGGGCCGCGGCAGCTACCAGTACTACAACGGCAAGCTCTATCTCGATAAGGGCTGAGGCCGTCCTCCCGTGCGACAGTATGCCCTGAGACGGATGGCGTTCCTTCCGATCATCGTGATCGCCGTGTCCTTCATCACGTTCTTCACCCTGCGGAGCCCGTTTTCGCAGGACCCGGTGGATCTGCTCTCCGGGCAGAACACCACCGTGGAGCAGCAGGCGGCGATGCGGAGGGAGCTCGGGCTCGATAAACCGGTGATCGAGCAGTTCGTCATCTGGGCTGGCAACCTCGCCCGAGGAGACCTGGGGCACACTTTCCGCAGCAACCAGCCGGTCTGGCCGCAGATCCAGGCGCGTCTCCCCGTCACCCTGGAGATCCTGCTGCTCTCCGTCACCTTCAGCACGATTATCGGCGTCACCCTCGGCGTGGTGACGGCGGTGAAGCAGAACACGGCGGTGGACTACCTCTTTCGTTTCTTCGCCGTCTTCGGGCAATCGATCCCGGAGTTCTTCCTGCTGATTCTGCTGATTGTGCTCCCCTCGATCTGGTGGAACTATTCGGCGCCCGTTGGCGGGCACATCCCCTTCCTCCGCGACCCCCTGGAGAACCTGCGCCTCTACCTGCCGCCGACTCTCCTGTTGGGAGTTGGCGGTGCCGCCGGGATGATGCGCCTCACTCGCTCCACGCTCCTGGAGGTCTTTCGCCAGGATTACGTGCGCACCGCGCGGGCGAAAGGCCTCGCGGGCCGGGATGTGGTGCTACGCCATGGCCTGCGAAACTCCATGATCCCCATCGTTACGCTGCTCGGGGGGCATATCACCGCCCTCTTCTTCGGCTCGCTCATCCTCGAACAGATCTTCAGCATCAACGGCCTCGGGCAGTTCTTCCTCGTCTCGGCAATCACTTACGACTATCCGGTAGTGCAATTCCTCGTGCTCTACACGGCTCTGATCGTGGTCACCATGAATCTCCTGATCGACCTTTCGTATGCCTTCATCGATCCGCGCGTGAAGTACACATAGTGGCCTCGGATGCGTCCCCCTCCATCTCGCTCGAATGGGCCCGGCGCATCGACGGGCCGAGCTTTCCGCGACGCATAGCGAGGCTCGCTCGTCAGCACCCGCTCGGTGTCTTCGGCCTGGTGGTCCTGCTGGGATTCGTCTTCCTTGGGATCTTCGGGCCGTACATCGCGCCCTACGACCCGAAGGCACTGAGCACCGGACGGCAGCTCTCCGGACCGTCGTTCGCCCACCCTTTCGGCACGAACTCGCTGGGGCAGGATATCTTCAGCCGGGTGATCGCCGGTGCGCGCATCAGCCTCGAGATCGCCGGCGCCTCGATCTTCATCGGCGCTTCGGTCGGCTCCTTCCTGGGCATTCTTGCCGGCTACTACGGACGCTGGGTGGATTACCTCGTCCAGCGCTCGAGCGAGGCCTTCAGCGCTTTCCCGTTCCTCGTCATCTACTTCCTCCTGCGGACAGCGATGGGCACGGGCGTGGAGGTGATCATCGTGGCGATCGCCATCCAGGCGCTCTTCGGCGGAAACCGCATCCTGCGCGGTGCGACAATCATCGAACGCAACGCAGTCTACGTGGAGGCGGCGCGCGCGACCGGCTGCAGCGAGAAGCGCATCTTCTTCCGCCACGTCATCCCCAACGTGCTCCCGCTCACCGTTGTGCTGATGAGCGGCGCGCTGGGAGGCGCGATTCTCGCCGAATCGGCCCTCGCCTTCCTCGGCCTTGGCGTGGCGGGTGTGCCGTCCTGGGGCCTCGATATGAGCGGCGACAACCTCGCCTTCGCGCGCACCGGCTACTGGCACCTCGTGATCTTCCCCGGTCTCGCGATCAGCCTCGTGGTGCTCGCTGCCAACCTGCTTGGCGATTCGCTGCGCGATATCTGGGATCCGCGCCTGCGGAAGTAGCGTCAGCCCAGCCAGCGTTCGGGGGTGAGGATGAGTAGTACCATGCCTTCGTGGCCGCCGCGCTCCACCACCTTTTGGGCCGCTTCGGCACCGCGGTAGATGGTGTGAAGCGCAAGCCGCTCGGCCTCGCTCACCCGCTCCTCCACGCGCACCGGCCCTTCCGCTGTCAGGTAGGCGATCGGCCCTCCGCGTTCATCGACGCAGAGACTTGCCCGACCGTTGCGGAGCACGTTGCGATGCTTCGCCGAGCCCCGCCCCGTGATGATCCGGAACTCCCCTCCATCCCAACGGAACCAAACCGGCACGGCGTGGATGCGGCCATTCGTGCCCATGGTCGAAAGCACCGCCGTGCGGGGCTGGCGAAGAAAAACATCTCGTTCATCCGGGTTCATGGCCATCTGCTAATTCTACGCGCAGGCGACAGCCGACAGTCCTAACCAGCGCCTGCGGCCTGGCGAGCGCCCCGGTTGAGGAATGCCCGGGCGAGGTGCAACTCTTCGTAGGTCACCCCATCGCCGAGCTGCTCTTTAATCGGTGACAGCTGGCCGACGAGCCCTTCGCCCACAGCCTTCCGCACGGCCGCGAGCGTGGTTCCGCTCACCAGCCGTGAAACGTCGCCGATCTCGTCGCAATCGATAAGTTGAGCGAGGTGCGTGGCCACCGTGCTCGAGGCCATGCCACGCGCTGTCGCAATCTCCGCCACGCCCTTGCCATCGCGAAAGAGCGCGAGCGTTTCCCGAATCGAAGGGGCAAGCGGCTTGCCGTTCGGCGCGCGAAACGGGACATCCTCGCGGTT
>JBDSEP010000332.1:0-8123 GCA_039919985.1 Tepidiformaceae bacterium
CGAATCCCCGATGGCTTGCCCGGGTTCACCAGGTCCTGGATGACGCGCGAGGGATGCCCGTAGAAACCGATTGCCCCCTTCAGCCCGTGGCCCTCCGCCGCCTGGTTCCAGGCTGCGGTCCCGCCGAAACAGAACCCCACGGCGAAGATGGAGGTGCAGTTCCCACCCGCGTCCGAACGAAGGTACTCCACCGCCGCACGCGTATCGAGCGCAATCGTGTCCGGGTGCGTCTGCACCACATGCTCCATGAACGAAAACTCAGCATCGCGCTTCCCTACCCCGGCGGTCCGGCCGAAATAGTCGATCGCCACGGCGTGGATGCCCGCTTCGGCGAAGCGCATGGCCAGCTCTTCGTAGAAGCGGAAGAGGCCGCGCACATCTGGCATCACCACCATGCCAACGGTTGAAGGAGTTGCTGAGCGCGCGGCCAGCCCGGCGAACGCAGTGCCGTCTGCGGCCTTGAGCGTCAGGTCCTCGGTATCAACGGAGGCGCCAGCAATGGCATGGATGGGCGGGAGAGCGTCGTAAGGAAAGCACATGTCCTGATTCTAGCGGCTGCCGGTTGAGGCATCAGCGTCGGCCTGCAGCGCCACAATTGCCGCCCGCACATCCCCGTCTTCGATGAACGCCGCACCGCGCGCCTCCCGCAACTGCTGGGCTCTAGCGATAATCGCCGCCTGGGTTAGGCTCTCCGGCGGCTCCGTAATCCAGGCCAACAGTTCGATCGTCACGCCGTTTGGGTCGGGAAAGTAGATCGAACGCTCGTAGCCCCTGTCGATTGGCCCATCGACCGGTACTCCGGCGGCCACCAGCCGCGCGCGGAAAGGTTCGAGGTCGGCCAGCCGGATGTCGATCGCAAGGTGATCCATGTGGCCAGACCCCGAACGCGCCGCCTCATACCTGCCCGGGTCCACCCCTGCCTTGGGCACAAAGTAAGCGATGAAGTTGTCGTCGCCCACGTGAAAAAAGAGGTGTTCTTCGGATGGGTAGTCCAGGTTCTCCTGCCGCAGCACGAGTTCCATCTCGAGCGTCTCCGTGTAGAAACGGATCGTCTCGTCAGCGTTAGCGCCGGAGAGCGCCGGGTGGGAGATGCGCAGAGTGCCGGGCACGTTACTGCGCCGCGGCTGCTGCGCGTTCGAACGTGGGCAGCGGTTCGGCCCACCGCTCTGCCCAGTCCGATATCACCCCCACGATCGCCTCCAACTCGCGTCCCTTGTCCGTCAGGCGATACTCGATGCGTACCGGAATATCAGGATAGACCGTGCGACTCACGATTCCCGCGGATTCCAGCTCCCGCAGCCGTTCACTGAGCAACCGGTCTGAAAGCCCTGGAACGCGGCTCAGCACGTCACCGAAGCGCACCGAACCCGCCAGCAACGCTCGAATGATCGCACCGCTCCAGCGTCGGCCGATCATCTCGACAGCCGTCTGGAACTTGGGGCAGTAGGCCGAGTCGAACGGGGCATTCGTGGGCGTCGGTTCCATGAACTCACTCTACCATATAGCGCTTCTCTTTTGTAGCCTGCTTGACAATGCTCAGTTACTGAGGGTAATCTCGTTTCATCAAGTGGCCTACTAATCAAAGGTTGCCACGAAGGAGAACAACAATGCCCTGGAATCTCGATACCTCCCATAGCTCGGTGGAATTCGCTGTCAAGCACATGGTCATCTCCACGACCAAGGGCCGTTTCGCGGACTACGAAGTGGACGCCAACGTCGATGAGACGAACGTCGCCAACTCCACCGCTACCGTTCGCATCGCCGCCGGCAGCATCGATAGCCGCGACGAGAAGCGCGACTCCCACCTTCGTTCCGCCGATTTCTTCGATGCCGAAAACCACCCATACATCACCTTCAAGAGCACCCGTTTCGAATCGAAGGGCGGCGACGACTACAAGCTCATCGGCGACCTCACCATTCGTGGAGTTACCAATGAGATAGCGCTCGACAGCGAGATAACAGGCCCGGTCACCGATCCTTGGGGAGGCGTCCGCTACGGCATCAGCGCAAACGCCAAAATCCACCGCAAGGATTGGGGACTCACCTGGAACGGTGTCCTCGAGGCCGGCGGTCTGGTGGTCGGCGATGACGTGAAGCTCTCCATCGAAACAGAACTCGTGAAGGCCGCATAACCCGGCAAATCAAACGCCCTCGCGTCTTGCGCCTTGCATGCGCCCCGTGCCCTACTTACCGGCGCATGCAAGACCAAGAAGTGGCGGAGGCCTTACTCGAAGACTTGCGGGCCTTGCTGCGTCGCCCTGCGCTCGCCTTTCTCGAGCCGCCAACCCGGCTTACCGGCGGCTACGACACCCAAATCTTTGCCTTCCAGCTCAAAGGCGCGCCACCGGAGTTCTCCGGCCGCCTGGTGCTCCGCGCGTTTGCTCCCGCCGATGGGCATCGCGCCCGCTTCGAAGGGGCTGCCCAGTCCGCGATCGCCGATCTCGGCTACCCCGCACCACGAGCGCTCCACGTCTCGGAAGGCGCTGGCCCGCTTGGCCTACCCTACCTGCTCATGCCCCGCGCAGACGGCGAGACCCTGCTCTCCATGGGCATCCTGCGATTCGCAGGCCACCTCGCACGCGCCCACGCCGCCCTGCACGCCCTCGATCCTGCGCCCGTCCGCCTCGCACTTGAGGTCGCGGGCTCCGGGCCCATCGCCTCCGGCGTCGGCGATTGGCTCGCCGCCATCGCTCAGGAGGTTGCGCAGCCCGGTATGGAGCCACTCCGCCCGGCCGCCGAATGGCTCCACGCCAACCGCCCGCGCGGCTCCCAGGGCCAGGCGCTCTGTCATCTCGACCTCCATCCCTTGAACGTGCTGGCGAAGGCTGGCGGGGTCACCGGAGTCGTCGACTGGTCGAACCTCAGTTTCGGCGACCCCGCAGCGGATGTCGCGTGTACCCGCGTTATCCTCACCCTCGCACCCTACAACGCACCCTTCCTACTTGGGCCCGTGGCGCAACGGGGAAGACGCTTCATCGCCTGGCGCTACCTTCGCGCTTACCGTGCTTTCCGTCCCCTGGCCGGCGACTCCCTGCGCTACTACGAGGCCCTTCGCTGCTTCCGCGCCATGAGCCACCTTTCGCGCGTGCGCCTCGCCGAACGCGGTGGTGCGGCTGTCGCCTCCGCGGGTTACGCCTGGTCCGACCCGGAGACCATCGCGCGACTAACCTCGCACTTCCGTCACATCACCGACGTGACGCTTGGTGTCGTGAAGTGACGACGCGGGGTGCCCGCCCCGGCCCGGTCCTCGCCGGATTTCGCACAAGCTCCAAACCTCGTATTAGGATGACGCGATGGTAAACACCGACGGAGCGAATCCCCAGGACGCGTACATCCGTGACCTGCCCCTGCTCGCAAGGCTCCCCGAGGCCGACCTCCAGGCCCTGGCCAGCCGCGGACGCGTGCGTCGCTTCGCCCAGGGCAGCGCGATCTTCCACGAAGGCGACCCGGGCGATGCGCTTCACGTGGTCGTCGAAGGTCAGGTGCGCATTACCGTGCTTTCCGGCGGCGGCAACGAAGCCACGGTTGCCACCGTCGAAACCGGCGACTGCTTCGGCGAGTTCGCTCTCCTCGATGGCCGCCCACGCTCCGCCACGGCAACCGCCACCCGCGCGACGCGCACTTTCGTCGTCACGCGCAACGATTTCGTGGAGTGGCTCTCGGCCCGCCCCGCGGCCGCGCTTGCGTTGCTCGAAACGCTCTCCCTGCGCCTCCGCCGCACAGATGAAGCGCTCGCCGATATGACCTTCCTCGACCTCGAACACCGGCTTGCCAAGCAGATTCTGCGGCTCTCCACCTCGCCGGATGGCAAGGCTGCTCGGCCTCCAATCCGTGTCACGCAGGGAGACCTCGCTTCCATGCTCGGCGTCAGCCGCGAGAGCGTGAACAAGCAGCTCAACGCCTTCGCTCGGGAAGGCTGGATCAAGCTTTCGCGCGGCACCATCGCGGTCGTGGTGCCGGAAGCGCTGCGCCAGCTCCCCCAGTAATTTCTATCTCCCGATAGGCGTGAGGCTCTTCATCCCTGGCATGCGGTAGGGTGTAATTCGCAGACCAACTGCGGCCAGACCGCGCCCGAGGGACAACGCTTGGAAAACACGCTTCATGTTATCGCCATCTGGATGCATATCCTCGGCATTGCGCTCTTCGTCGGCCCGCAGTTCCTGCTCGCCTTCGCCTGGGTACCGGCCTCGCGGAACATCGCCGACCTGCCCACCCGTGTGGTGGCCATGCGCACCATGACCACCCGATTCGCCTGGCTGGGCGGCGCTGGCCTTGCCCTCATCCTGATCGCCGGCCTCTACCTCATCGCCACCTTCCGCAGCTACTACAGTCTTCCCGGCCGCGACGAGCTGAGCTTCAACGACCTGCGTTACGGCGTCGTCTTCTCCATCAAGATGGTCATCCTCCTCGTCATGCTCGCGATTACCGCACTCCACACCTTCGTCGTCGGGCCCAGGTTGCTTGGCCGCATGGAAGCGAAAGCGGCCGGCGAAGCTGTGTCGGAAGCGGAGCTCGCCAGTATTCGTCGACAGTCCATGCTCCTCAGCATGGGCGGCCTCACGCTCACCCTCGTGATCATGGTCCTCGGCGCGATGATGAATACCGCCCAATGGTCCCTGCAGTAAGCCCCTCCATGCCGTTCCGCGGGCACGAGGTGCGGGCGTGGTAGTTGCCAGCCGTTCGGCCGCCTTCGGCTCTGCCTCGCCCAAATCCACACCACCTCTTTCCATCCCGATTGCAGCCGATGCCCCGCTGGCCGCACACTCTTCGCATGGGTTTCTTCCAGATGATCTCCGCCATCGGCCTGCCAGTCGCCATGGTCGTTGGCGCCGTAATGGCCTGGCGGATGACGAAGCGCGAAAACAAGGCCGAAGCCGAACAACCTGGCTGGCGCGATGACTCCCTTGACGACTGGCGCAAGGAACGCGATGCCGAAATCGAGGTCGAACGCCTGCAGCGCATCCAGGAGGCGAAGCAGCACGGCGCTGCCGCCAGCGAAGAGCAGTCGGAAAAGAAGCGCCACCAGCGCATCGGCGGCTAGCCGAGCGCCGTCTTAACTGTCCCAGGCCTAGAGGATTACTCCCGCTTCGCGCATCTCACCGATCTCCGCCTCGCTGAACCCCGCCGCTCCCAGCGTCTCATCGGTGTGTTCGCCCAGCATCGGGCTCGGCCCCTGCGCCGCCAGCTTCGAAACGGACATCTGGAACGGTGGCCCGACCATTCGCATATGTCCCAGCATCGGGTGGTCGATCTCTACCTCCAGCCCATTCTCTAGCGTCTGCGGGTGCCCAAAGAGCTCCTCGATGAAGAAGAGCGGCCCTGCCGGTACTCCATGCCTTTCGAAGAGCTTGCCCCACTCCTCGGTGCTCTTCGTCATGAAGAGGGCTTCAGCTTCGACAACCAGTTTCGGGCCGTCCACGTCCCAGCCTTCCGGAGCCATGTCGAATCCTCCGCCCGGCAGGAATCGGCGGTCCTCCAGGCCCGTGGCCGCCAGGAACTTGACGCGCAGCGCCATGCTCAGCGCACCCACCGCGAGGAATCCGTCCCTCGTCTGGAACACGCGATAGTAAATGTTCCCCGCCGCCGACGGCCGGAACTGGTTATGCACGTCCACCTGTTCGAGGAACGTCTTCTGCTCGCTCCGCGCCCGGGCGATGCCCTGGAGCATCGGCGGGATGATCTCGTCATCCCAGGCGTCGATCCACGTGAACTGCGAGGTCTGCATGGCGATCGCCGTGCCCATCAGCGTGCAATCGATCTTCTGCCCCAGCCCCGTCTTCTCCCGGTAGTACAGCGCAGCGCAGATGCTGTTCGCCATCTGGATGCCCGTCGCGTAGTCCGCCACAGCCGGGTAGACATACGTCGGGACATCCCCCTGCATCTTCGCCTCGCCGGCCATCAGGCCAGTCATC
Organism: Tepidiformaceae bacterium; assembly: GCA_039919985.1. Taxonomy (GTDB): domain Bacteria; phylum Chloroflexota; class Dehalococcoidia; order Tepidiformales; family Tepidiformaceae; genus PNKC01. Next base: position 5,913 of record JBDSEP010000332.1, read on the forward strand.
GCCTGTACCACCAGGTCGTAGCCACCACGTTTGGCGAGCGGGCCCTTGCGCCCGAAGGCCGTGTTCTCGCAATAGATCAGGCGCGGATTAATGGCGCTCAGAGTCTCGTAATCAATGCGTAGCTGCTCCGCCACGCCGGGGCGATAGTTCAGTACCACCACGTCGGCATCCTTCACCATGCGGTGGATCGCCGACTGCGCCGCGGGCTTCGTCATATCCATCGCCACGCCGCGCTTGCCCCGGTTGAGGCTCGCAAAGGTCCGCGATTCTTTCGGCACGAGCTCCACAAATAGCCGCCATGGCTCACCTTCGAGCGGCTCGAACTTTGTCACGTGCGCGCCCATATCCGCCAGGTGCAGGCCGCAGAACGGCCCGGCGATGATCTGCGTGAACTCCAGCACCTTAACGCCGGAGAGTGGTCCAGAAGTCACAGGTTTCCCCCTCGCCCGGCATTCTACTGCCCTTCACCCCAGGGCGTCGGCAGAACCCGCGGACCGACTGCTCGGCTCTCGGCTCTCGGCTCTCGGCCCTCGCTCTTTGCTCTTTGCTTGCCGCGCCATCTGCTACTCTCCCTTTGCGAACCGCCATGACCGATGAACTCCCCGACGAACGTCCCCAGCGCAGGCGCGAATACTCCGGCGCAAGCTCCACGCTCGGCGTCGCTGCCCTCATCGTGATCACCGTTGGCGCTGCACTCTGGTACCTCGAATTCCGCGACGGCGGAGGGGCCACCGCATTCGGAACGCCCGGCCTCGGCATCGTTTCGCTCCCACCCGAACTGAACCCATCCGGCAAGCCTCCAGCCGCCCAGCAGGGCCGCGCCGCTCCCAATTTCAAGCTCCGCACACCTGAAGGCGGCGAGCTCCAGCTCTCCGATCTCCGTGGCGACTTCGTGCTCCTCAACTTCTGGGCCTCCTGGTGCGGCCCCTGTCGTGGCGAGACCCCCGACCTCCAGGCGCTCTACATGCGCTCGCAGCCAAACGCTGCGATGGCCGGGCTCGTTATCCTCGGCGTGAACCAGCAGGAGGAGCCGGAGCCCGTCCGCGCCTTTGTCGCAGAGTTTGGCCTCACCTATCCCATCGCCCTCGACCGTTCCGGCGAAGTGTCCGATGCCTATCGCGTCGGACGTGGCCTGCCCATGTCTTTCCTCGTGAACCCCTCTGGTGTCATCGAGCAGATTTACTACGGGCGCCTAACCCCCGAAAAGCTGGCCAGCATCGCCACCCAGGCCCGCGCCGGGCTCACCCCTTGAGCGCCGCCACCCCGGTCGCTGCGCCGGCCATCAGCAGCGGGGGATTCGACCCCCTCCGCACGGCTTGGAATCTGCTGACCAACGTGAAGTTCGCCCTCACCCTGGTGGGGACGGCGCTCATTGCCGGCTTCATCGGTGTGGTGCTTCCCCAGGTGCCAGGCCCCATGCGCGCGAACCCTGCCGCTCGCTCCGCCTGGCTCGAACTCCGCCGTGACGACTTCGGCGGCCTGGCCACGACTATGGATCGTGTGGGCCTCTTCGATATCTTCCACACCCCCTGGTTCAACGGACTCTGGCTGCTGATTATCGTTGCCGTCACGGTCTGCACTGTGAGCCGCTTTCGGCCCACTTGGCGCAGCGTTCAGCACCCCACGAGGATCGTGGGGGACGGCTATTTCGAACGCGCTCACCACTCTGCAAGCTTCACCCACGTCGGTGGCGCGGCCGCTGTGGATGCCCTCCTCCGCCAGAAGCGCTACCGCGTGGAACACGTCCGCGAGGACGACGGCACCGTCTATCTCTTCGCCGAACGCTTCTCGTGGAGCCAGTACGGGACCTTCCTCAGCCATCTCGCCCTGCTGATGCTGCTCGTTGGCGCATTGCTCACCACGTTCGCGGGCTTCGATCGCACGCTCGTCATCGCTGAAACCGCCTCCGCCGCGCCAGTCTTCGATTCCGCTGGCTCCGGCCAGCTCTTCGTCACCATGGTCGACGCGGTCCGTGGCAAGGACGGCGCCGGCAATATCGTGGACTTCCATAGCACAATCCAGGTCCGCCGCGGTGACCAAACCGTCACCTGCCAGACCTCCGTCAACGACCCCTGTAAGGCCTTCGGTTACAAAGTGCACCAGGCAGCCTGGTTCAACGATCTGGCGCGTTTGAAGGTCACGAGCCCGGACGGACGCGTGCTCTACAACGATATCCTGGACTTCGAAAGCCGTTCTACGGCCGTGCCCGTC
>JBDSEP010000385.1:0-3568 GCA_039919985.1 Tepidiformaceae bacterium
GGTTCCTACACATCCCTCGCCCTGTTCGATGTCGACCGCTTCAAGCTCGTCAACGATCGGCATGGCCACCCTGCGGGCGATGCAGTCCTTCGTTGGGTTGCCGAAACGCTGGCCGCAGCGATCGGCACCTGCGGAGTGGTGGGGCGGCTTGGCGGCGAGGAGTTCGGAGTGCTTTTCGATATGCCGGACTCCCTTGCGGAGCAGATCGCTCGCAGTGCCGTGGAATGTTTTTTCACTGCTCCATTCCTGCTGGAGGGCGGGGTACGCCTGCCGGTCCGCGTGAGCGCCGGTTTCGCCAGTTGCCCGTCCCTCTCCGCCGGCGTGACACAGGCCATCGCCGTCGCCTATGACGAAGCGGACCGAGCGCTTTACCAAGCCAAGGCGGCCGGGCGCGGCAGGCTCGTCGCCTACTTCAAGAAGACCGCCGCCTAAAGGCTTCGGCCAGGTGCGAAAGAACTCCGCGTTAGGCTCCTCGTACGCCGCCTATTTTCGCGGCGGAAGGTCGTTCGAGAAGATCGCGTCTACCGGGCAGTAAGGCTCACAGGCCCGACAATCGATGCAGCGCACCGGATCGAAGTAGAACTGAGGCGCACCCTCGCCCGCCTTAATGCAGTTACCGGCACATGTCCAAACGGGCCCCATCGTTCACACCAACGCACGGCGCGGCGATGACGTCAGGCAAGCTCCGGATGTTCGACTGATCTCAGTTTGCGGGCCCCACTCTCCCCAGCGACTCACCCCATGGTTAGTTCGCAAGTCCCGGGATGGTCATCCAAAAGCGCAGGCTCGGAGAGTTCGCGGCGGCCGTCGCTATCGAGCTGCCCCGCGATGCAGGGCCCAGCGCCCCAGACGTGTAGGTGCTCAGCATCTGCGAGAGGTACAACTCCGTGCCGGGGCAGATGTAGTTGGTGTCGAACTCGTATGTCTCGTACTGAACCATCTGCACATGACCGCCTCCGAATGCGTAGCGGTCGGTGCAGCGACGCATGGCGTCTTGCAGGCCCTCCGCGCCAGCAGTCCAGATCGGCACGCCCGGGTTGTAGCCTCCGCCAGTGAGCACTCGCCACTGGTAGGCCGTCCCGTAGATCCCCGCCGGCAACCGCTTCTCTTTCATGTAGTCCACGGCCCCCCGCACGGCCTGGGAGTTCATGGCAGCGTCCGAGGACCAGTAGTTGCCGAACTCCACATCCAGCCACCACATGCCCGGAGTTATGCCGCTAGCCCGCGCCCGCGCCGCGGCGTCTCGCCCGATGCCGTAGCCCCAGTTGTAAGCCCGGCACCAATTGTCGGTTTCGAGGCAACGCCCCCACGGCCCATCCATCGCTTCGATGCGGCCGGGTTTCGGAAAGTCCACGTTCACGTAGATCGCCGGGTTCCTACTCGCCCGAGAGGCCCAACGATACTGCTCCGCGAAACACTCATTGGACGTGTACGGCCGGCCCGCGTTCAGGCCGATGACGGCGAAGCCGACGGGTCCGGGCGGAAAGCTATGACCCGGACACTGCGGCCATGAAATGTCGAACCCTGGTGGCAGGCCGCCCACGGAGGGTTCGTCCGCCGCTGCGCTCTTTACGCCGAGGCTCAGCCAGAGCGCCGCGAGCAGGATTCCGAATGCGATGATTCTGTAATGAGCGTGTGCGGGAAGTGGCACGTTTTTGCAATCCATTTGGTGTACTGCGCAGCACCATACCGCAAAGCGGCCCTGAAACATCATCGCAATGTAAAAAACTGGCGGACGGTAAGGTTTTGGTCTGCATCACTCCGCGTTGTCCTAGCGCTGGACCAGTTGCGTGAGCACTCCGCCCGTGACCGATGGGTGGATGAACACCTGGCCTTTAACGGGATTTCCGGCACCGGGGTCACCCACAAGCCGAATCCCTTTCTCACGCAACTGCGCGAGCGTGGCTTCCATGTCGTCCACCTTCATCGCTACCAGGTGCACACCCTCGCCCTGCTCGGCCAGCCGCTTGGCGATCGGCCCGGCCTCGCCGGTGGCCGAGACCAGCTCGATGTACGAATCGCCGAAGCGGAAGAAGGCCATCGCCATTCCGGCCGCCGGCGCTTCGTTGCGATCGCTTACTTCGTTACCGTAGATGGCTTCGTATCGGCCAACCGCGGCGTCGAGGTCCTTCACTGCGATAACTACGTGATCCACGCCTTTGAACATGTCGCATCTCCTGAATCGAATGTGGCCACACTACCCGCCGATGAGGCCTCCAACAACTACGCCTTCGAGGCATTTTGGGATCGGACAGGCTACCATGCGGAGATGAACGTATCCCGCATTCTCGCCGTCTATGGACACCCCGATGACGAAGGGCAGGTCACCGGCACACTCGCCCACTTCATCGCCAACGGAGCCACCGTCACCCTGGTGTGCGCCACCCGCGGTGAGGTCGGCGAGATAAGCGACCCCACGCTCGCCACGCAAGAAACACTCTGGTACACCCGCGAGCTGGAGTTGCGCGCCTCCATGGCCCAGATCGGCCTGGGGGACGTGCGCTTCCTCCCATTTCGCGACAGCGGCATGGCCGGTACCACCGAAAACGAGGACCCGCGCTGCCTGCACCAGCAGCCCGCCCCCGTCGTTGTCGAGGCGCTCGTCCGGATCATCCGCGAAGTCCGCCCCGAGTACGTCTTTACCTGGGACCCGACTGGCGGTTACGGCCACCCGGACCACGTCGCCGTGCACAAGCACACCGTTGAGGCCTTCGATGCCAGCGGTAACGCCGAGGCGTACCCCGAATCCGGCCCGGCCTGGGCCCCCGAGCGGCTCTACTGGGGAAGCCGCGGGATGAAGCAGTTCGCCTCCATCTTCCTGGAGATGGAGAAGCGCGGCATGCTTCCCGAACCCATGGCTCCCGATCGCAAAGCCCTGTTCGAGAAGGCCATGCTGGACCCCGATCCGCCGGTCAGCGTCGTCCACGACGTTTCACAGTACATCCCCGTGAAGCGCCTCGCCGCGAGTATGCATCGCAGCCAGTTCGGCGAGAACAGCATGTTCGCACGCATTCCCGAGGACATGCGCGCGCGCTTCTACGGGCAGGAGCGTTTCTTCCAGGCGCGTCCGGAGTGGCCCAGCGCTACGGATCCCGCGCAAGGCTTCGATAATTGATGAGCGTCGCCCGTCCGCACTCTTTCCGCCGCTAGCCCGTCTCTATCGCCGAGCGTATTCTTCGGGAACGCGGGGATCGCGGGCCCGGCGCCCCCAATTAACGAAAGAGTGACCAACCACATGGATTACGGAACCCTACGGGTAACTACCCCCGATGGGCAGGTGCGTGAATTCCCGATCGACGTCCCCTCTGCCATCGTGGGCCGCGCGGATGGCAATCGCGTCGTCATCGATCACGTCTCCGTTTCGCGACGTCACGCCAGCCTCACGATTGAAAACGGCCAGGTCATGCTCGAAGACCTGGGTTCCGCCTCCGGCTCCTTCGTCGGCAGCCAGCGCCTGCCGGTGAACACGCCCACGATCGTCGAAGATGGCCAAGCCCTGCGGTTTGGCGATGTTGAGGCGAAGTTCATCGTCGGCACGTTGATGGCCCCCGAGCCGGTCGTCACCGGC
>JBDSEP010000015.1:0-4250 GCA_039919985.1 Tepidiformaceae bacterium
CCGCGCTCGCCGCCCGCGATGATTGCGACGTTACCTTCGCCACCCCTGAACTCTCACCGGCAGGCGCTCACCAGCTACTGCCGCCCACCCGGGTGGGGGAAGAAGGCAGGCAGAAGAGCGCGGCGCGCCTACAATGTTGGACCGAATTCGAACTGCCGCGCTGGATGAAACGCCACCACATCGACCTCTACCACGGCGTACACTTCACCGTTCCGCTCTTGAGCAGGATGCCGAGGGTCGCAACCATTCACGACCTCGCGCCCCTCACCGCTCCCAAGCTCTTCCAGGGCAGGCTAAGAAAGCTCTACTGGCGATGGCTAGTCGAGACGTCTCGCCACGCGACGAAAATCGTTGTCCCGTCAACGCCCGTGGCCGACGACGTCATGCGGCTGCTCGGCGTGCCGGCGCGCAGAATTGCCATCACACCTCTCGCACCGCGGGCGATCATGAAGCCCGCGCCGGACGAAGCTGTCACCGAAATGGCGCTTCGCCTGGGCATCGATCGCCCATACCTTCTCTGCGTCGGAATTTGGAATCGCAACAAGCGCGCCGTCGATGCCTTTCGGGCACTCGCGCTCCTACAAGAACGCGGGATCGACCTCCAACTGGTGCTCTGCGGAGAGCCGATGCCCGAACTCGCGCCGCACTACCAGCGGGAAGTCCAGAAGCTCGGCATTGCGGATCGGGTGCTCTTCGCCGGCCACGTCCCGGATGCCGACCTGCCAGCGCTCTACACCGGCGCAATCGCGCTCTTGTTCCCTTCCGAGACTGAGGGTTTCGGTTTGCCACCGTTGGAGGCGATGGCCTGCGGCACTCCTGCGATCGTCGCCTCCACCCCGGCGGTTGTGGAGGCCAGTGGAGGCGGAGCGATTGTCGTGAGCCGAAGGGCGCCCGGGGAAATCGCCGTGCGGGCCGCCGAGCTTGCCTCGAACCCCGCGGTGCGTGCGGAGCGGGCGGCCCGCGGCACCGACCACGCCTCCACCTTTACCTGGGCCCGCACAGCCGCCGCCACAATGGAAGCCTACCACTCAATTACCTGACCGGCGGCAGCCGAACGACCTGGAACTCCCTAGTCATCCGGTGGCAATCCGCACGAGCACCTGACCCTCGTCGATCGTTTGTGGGGCGGTGACCAGTATCTCTGTCACACTTCCCGACACCGGGCTCTCCAGCGGTATCTCCATCTTCATGGACTCGATGATCAGCAACTCGTCGCCGACGCTCACGCTGTCACCCAGGGCGACGATCACTTCCTTGACGCTTCCCGCCATCGGGGCAGGCACGTTGATGTCGGGCATTGATGCTCCTCGAGTGTTCTTTGGAGGGACTCTACCAGCTTGGAGCCGCGCCAACGCGCTCTGCCCAACCCTGTAGCGCCGGGAAGCGGATAATGAATCTGCCTCGCCCGCGCACCATGCAGCGGGACGAGAAGAGGAAACCCAAACCATGACCGCCTTCACGGAACTTGGCCTCAGCGAAGCGGTGCTCCGCACGATCGACGGGCTGGGCTATGAAGAGCCCACGCCCATCCAGGAACACGCAATCCCGCCGCTCATGCTTGGCAAGGACATTATCGCCCAGGCCCAAACCGGGACGGGTAAAACGGCAGCCTTCGCCATCCCCCTCGTCGAAGCCGTGGACACCGCCAGCCACGCTGTCCAGGCGGTCATCGTCCTCCCTACGCGGGAACTTGCGGTGCAGGTCGCCGAAGCGGTCCACGCCCTTGGCCGCGGTCGCAACATCTCCGTCCTGCCTATTTATGGCGGCCAGGCTTACGACCGCCAGCTCCGGGCCCTCCGCGCTGGCGTACAGATCGTCGTCGGCACTCCGGGCCGCATGATGGACCACGTGCGCCGCGGCACCCTCAAGCTCGATACGGTGCGCACCGTGGTCCTCGATGAAGCGGACGAGATGCTCGATATGGGCTTCCTCGAAGACATCGAGTTCATCCTCGACCAGGTGCCCGACGAACGGCAGATTGCCCTCTTTTCGGCCACCATGCCCACGCGCATTGAGGCCCTAGCCCGCCGCTACCTTCGCGATCCCGAGCGCGTCACCATCGCCCAGGAGACCCGTACCGCCCCGCAGACCCGCCAGCTCTTCTACCAGGTCCCCTATTCACGCAAGGTAGAAGTGCTCAGCCTCATTCTCGATTTCGAATCGCCTCAGTCTGCCATCATTTTCTGCCGCACCAAGCGCGAAGTGGATTCGTTGGCCGAAGCCCTCGAATCTCGCGGCTACGCCACCGCCGCCATCCACGGCGACATCAGCCAGGCACAACGCGAACAACAGCTTCGCGCATTCCGGGACGGCCGCGCAGAACTGCTCATTGCCACCGACGTAGCCGCCCGCGGCCTCGATATCCCGGACGTCTCCCACGTCATTAACTACGACATCCCGGATGACACCGACGCCTACGTTCACCGGGTGGGCCGCACTGGCCGCGCCGGTAAGGCCGGCGAAGCCATCACGCTCGTCACCCCTCGCGAATTTCGCCTCCTCCGAATGATCGAGCAGCAGGTCGGCAAGAAGATGAAGCCGCTCCAACTGCCCACCCCCGCCGACATCGTTGCGCGCCGCCGCGAGGCCTTCGTCGATGCCCTTCGGGCCGCCATCGAAGAAGGCTCCGGGCGGTCATATTCGAAGCTCGTGGAAGGCCTCGCCCAGCAATACGACCCGCTCGCCATCGCCCGCGCCGCAGTCTATCTCGCGGTCAGCGACGCCAGCGGTCGCGAGCCCATCTGGGCCGAAGCCGGCAACGCGCCCGACGAGGACCCCGGCGTTGAGGCCGCCTCCGCCACCGAGCACGGGATGATTCGCCTCTTCCTCGATGCTGGCCGCAAACAGGGCATCCGCCCTCAGGATATCGTCGAAGCTTTCTCCACCACAGCCGGCGTCGCACCCTCCACCATTGGCACGATCGACCTTTACGCCAGCTTCGCCTTCGTCGAAGTGAAACCGCCTGCTGCCCGCAAAGTGCTCGAACTCGCCCAGGTCATCGATGTGCGCGGGCTCCAAATCCACGCCAAGAAAGCGCTGCCCAAAGGCGCGGAGTAGTCCGCTACCCGGCGCGGACCCGCCGGCAAAGGCGACAGTTCGGCCGCCAGGCGCTATGGTGAACGCGCGGGGTTGCTGCGCGCGGCGGTCCGCTCCCAATGCGCGCACTCCCCGCTATTTCTTTGTTTCCCTCCAGGAGCAACTCAGGCCACCTGCCCGGCCGCGAAGCCCGACGCCCAGGCCCACTGGAAGTTGTAACCCCCCAGCCAGCCGGTAACGTCCACCACTTCACCCACGAAGTAGAGTCCCGGCACTTCCCGCGCCTCCATCGTTTTCGATTGCAGGACGTCGGTTTCCACGCCCCCGAGCGTCACCTCCGCTTTCTCGAAACCCGCTGTCCCTGTCGGCCGCAACTCCCAACTGTGTAGCCTCCGTGCAATCTCTTCGATCTGGCGGGACGAATAGCGGTTGAGCGGCATCGAGGGCGCGTACGTCGCGCACCACGCCTGCACAAACCTTCGCGGTGCACGTTCGCTCAACACGGCTGTCAGTTCCCGGTTCGTTTCGCTCGCTGCAACGAGGAGATCGAGCATGGATTCGCGCGGGAAGAGGTCGATGCTGATCGCCTCGCCCTCCACCCACGCGTTCGAAATCTGCAGGATCGCGGGTCCGCTAAGCCCCCTGTGCGTGAACAGCATGTTCTCCGTAAACGCGCTGCCCCGGCACGCGATCCGCGCCTCAAGAGCAACGCCGCTCAGCGAATTGAACAGGTCCTGCTCGGCCGCCGAAAACGACAGCGGCACGAGACCAGGCCTCCTCGCCACTCGCTTCAACCCGAACTCTTCCGCCACTCTGTAGCCGAATCCCGTCGCCCCAATCTTGGGGATCGAAAGCCCGCCCGTCGCCACCACAAGCGACTCCGCCGCAAACGCTCCGAGGCTCGTTTCCAGAAGGAAACCACCCTCCTTTCGCACCTGCGCGACCTCGCAGCCGAGCCCAATCTCCACTCCGGCCCGCGCGCACTCCGATTCCAGCATCGTCACGATCTCCCGTGAACTCCCGTCGCAGAAGAGCTGCCCGAGCTTCTTCTCGTGGTAAGCGATGCCGTGCTGCTCCACCAGGGAAACGAACTGCTCCGGTGTATACGTCGCCAGCGCGGAGCGGCAGAAGTGCTCGTTCTCCGAGTAGAAGTGCTCTGGCCCGGCGTAGACGTTCGTGAAATTGCAGCGCCCGCCGCCCGAGATCAGGATCTT
>JBDSEP010000185.1:0-2524 GCA_039919985.1 Tepidiformaceae bacterium
CGGCGGGCGACTTCGGAGCCGATCTTGCCGAGCCCCACGATGCCCAGCGTCTTCCCCCGGATCTCGGTGCCAACGTAGGTCTTGCGGTCCCACTTCCCGGCACGCATCGACGCGTCCGCCTGCGGCAGGTGTCGAGCGAGGGCCATCAGCAGGGCGATGGAGTGTTCGGCAGCGGCCACCGTATTGCCCTGGGGCGCGTTCACCACGATGACTCCCCGTTCGGTGGCTGCCGGGATGTCAATGTTGTCGACGCCAACGCCGGCGCGGCCGATGACGGTAAGTTTCCCCGCAGCCTCGATGATGGCGCGGGTCACCTTCGTCTCACTGCGCACTACCAGCGCGTCGTAACTGCCGATGATCGACAGCAAGGTGTCGGCGGGCAGTCCGGTCTTCACGTCGACGTCTCCCGCGGTGCGAAGCATCTCTATGCCTTCGGCCGCTATCGGGTCGGCGATGAGGATTCGTGGTCGAGCGGTTTCAGGCATTGAGGTGGTGTTCTCCTTTAGGGCAACGAGGGCGAGCTGGATGGCGGAGGGGATTCGCGCTTTCCCGGATTCCCACCGGCTGATGGTGCCCTGATCCACGCCAAGGGCTCCAGCCATACCTGCCTGGGAGAGCCCGAGGGCGGCTCGCACACTGCAAAATTCAGCGGATTCCATGTAATGCATTCTGCATTGGTGGCTCTCTCTATGCAATTCGCATGAGGATCTCGTTTGAGCGCTTCGTCCCGTTCGACGAGACAATGCCCGGCCAGATGACCGGGCATTGTTACTTGACCACGGGGGAGTTAAACCGCGAGCTTGGACTCCGCGAGCAGCTTCTCCACGACGTCGATCGCCTCGGCGACATCCGTCTGCGAGACGTAGCCGAGGTGGCCAATGCGGAAGATCTTGCCTTCCAGCTTGCCCTGCCCGCCGCCGATTACCACACCGAACTCCTCGCGGGCGCGTTTACTGATGGCCTTGCCATCTACGCCTTCGGGCCACCAAACAGCCGTCACGGTATTCGAAGCGAACTGCTCGTTGACCGGGACAAGCTTGAGCCCGAGCGATTTCACGCGGTCTCGGGTATACGTCGCAATCGCCTCGTGGCGGGTGAAGATGCCCTCAAGGCCCTCCGCGCGCATCAGTTCGAACGCCTTGTCCATGCCGTAGTACATCGAAAGCGCCGGGGTCCACGGGTTCTGCAGCTTGGCGAGCGAATCGCGAGTCTTCGCCGCATCGAAGTAGAAGCGGGGCATTTTCGCTTCGGCGTTGGCGGCCCAGGCGCGCTCGCTCATATAAACGAATGCCAGGCCGGGCGGCACCATCCACCCCTTCTGCGAACCGCTGACCACGACGTCCAGGTCCCAGCGCTCCACCGGGCAGGGAACGGAGCTCATGCTGCTCACCGCATCCACGATGATGAGCTTGTCGTGGGCCCGCACCACTTTGGCAATCGCCTCCAACGGGTTCGTCGTCCCGGTAGAGGTTTCGTTGTGGGTGACGAGCACGGCCTTGATGGAGGGGTCGTCATCGAGCATGGTGCCAATAACGCCCGGGTCAGCCGCTTCGCCCCATTCGAGTGCGTACGAAACAACTTCCGCTCCGTACGTCTTGGCGATGCTCTTCAATCGGTCGCCAAAGGAACCGATGGAGACCGAAAGCACCTTGTCGCCAGGGCTGAGCGTGTTCACGATCGCGACCTCAAGGCCGCCTGTGCCGGAAGTCGTGAACGAAAGCACGTCGCTCGAACTACCGAAGACCCAGTTCAGGCCATCAGTGACGCGGCGTAACACCTGTGCGAATTCTGGCCCGCGGTGGTTCATCATCTGGCCAGCACCGGCCGCAAGGACCTCGTCCGGGCAGGGCGTTGGTCCGGGTATGCGCAGATTCAAGTCTGGACTCCAGAGGGGGGTCGCTTCATCGTTACCGGTATTCCCAACGTGGTCAAACCAGCCTGCGAACTTGGCCCGACACGGTAGACTTGGGCCATGGATCCGCGCCGCACCCTCCCCTCCGTCGAACGAATCTTGGCAAGCCTGCGCCCGGAGGGGGACGGCACAAACCCCGGCCCGTCAACGGATGCTGCCCGCGCGGTACTCCAGGAAGCACGCTCGGCCGTCGCCAGGGGAGAGTCGGCGCCGTCCCTCCCGGAGCTGCTGGACCGAGCTCGCGAACGGATCGAGCGGAGCGCACAGCCTTCCCTTCGGCCCGTGATCAACGCCACGGGAGTGATCTTGCAGACGAACCTTGGGCGCGCACCCCTCAGCAACCGGGCGCTCGCCGCGATGCAGGCTGTTGGGCTCGGCTACAGCAACCTGGAATACGAACTCGAGGATGGCGCCCGCGGTAGCAGGCACTCCCACCTCCGGGAACTGCTCCGCCGGACCACCGGCGCGGAAGACGGCCTGGTCGTGAACAACAACGCCGCAGCCGTCTTCATGGTGCTCCAGGTGTTCGCAAGCGGCCGCGAAGTCATCGTGTCTCGCGGGCAGGCTGTGGAGATCGGCGGAGGCTTTCGCATCCCCGACGTTCTTCGACAG
>JBDSEP010000238.1:0-4000 GCA_039919985.1 Tepidiformaceae bacterium
TGCACGGGCTGGGCGATCGCTCGCCGAAGGCGGTGCCTGCGGACGTTGCGCGATGGACCGGTCCGGTATTCGCCGTGGACTTCACCGGACACGGCGAATCGACCATGCCGGGCGGTGGTGGCTACACCGCCGAACTGCTGATGGGCGATGCGGACGCCGCGCTGGCGATGGTTGGCGAGGCCACCCTGCTCGGGCGCGGACTCGGGGGGTACGTTGCGCTACTCCTCGCCGGCGCACGACCCGAGGCTGTGCGCGGCGCGATCATCGCCGACGGACACGGCATGGCTGGCGGAGGCGACCGGCCCGGGCCAACCATCGTGCGGGGCGTCCCGGAACGCGACACGACGCCCGATCCCTTTGCGCTCGTGGAGTTGGCGGCGGACCTACGCCCGGCGGAGTACGCGGAGAAGTTTGTGGTACTGGCCTGTGCAGGCTCCGGGCTCGAGCAGCCGATTACCGTCTGTGCGAAATCGCGTCCGGATTGGCTGGCCGCCGTGTTACGGCAGCCGGGAGTAGCCCAGGGCTCCCTGGAAGAAGGGCTCGCGCTTTACTCCGGCGCATCGAAGAGGGTTGGTTGACCGGCCGAACGTTCAGGGCCGAGCGTCCGGCCGCTTCAGTGCGAGGAACCGTACGCCGGCAGCGCTCGCGTCTTGGGCCGCCTCGTCTCCGCCGATGACGATCGCCTTCGCCCACACTTCGGCGCGCCAGGCCTCGAGCTGCCAGGCGGAGGCCTGGACGAAATGCTCCTCGGCTGGCATTCCGGTCCGGGGGTCGATCAGATGATGTGCCGACGCGCCGGCTGCGGTACGCCAGCGGCGTTTGAGCGTAGTCGAAGTTGCGAGGGCACCCGAAAGGCGGCCCACCCAGGCGTCATCGCGGCCGGCCAGCGCGGCGATGCTCGCGACCCAGCCGGTGCCGAGGCCGTCTTCGGCGCCGGCGCAACGCAGGTCTCCTCCCGCGTTCACGAGCACGTTCGGCTCCGGGACCGACAGCATCTCGACAGCCAGGTCCACGGTCCAGCCCTTGACGATGCCCCCGAGGTCCATGCGCGCATCGCGCAGGCGCACCACGGTGCCCGTGATCTTTAGGCAGTCTCCGGGGTCTGGCGCCGGGAGAGGCAACGGCTCGCCAACCGATTTCACTTCGGCGAAGGTGCGCGAGTAGCCAGCCCGTTCCAGTGATCCGAGGATGAGCGGGTTGAAGAGTCCCCCGCTGAAGCGGTGCGCCTCAAGGGCCATGCGGCTGGCCGCCGCCAGCCAGGCGTCATCCACCGCCTCGCCGCCGTTCAGGTGCGAGAGAAGGCTCTGCGGCCGGAAGCGCGAGAAGCGCTCCTCCTGCTGTTCGAACAGCACGCGGACGCTGGCGAAAAGGGCGATCGGTCGCGCTGTTTCGCGTGATTGGATGAGGACATCGATCTCCGTGTCCATCGCGCGGAAGTTTTCTTCGTGGAGCATGGCTAAGGGAGCGGATTGCTGCCGATCCGCAGCGCTGGAATCGGCTCGCCGGCCCCAAGGTCCTCGACGATTACCCTCTCGAGGGCCGCAGGATGTAGCCCGCCGTACCAGGTGCCTTCGGGGTAGACAACGGCCACCGGGCCCTCCGTGCAGACGCGCAGGCACCCCACTTTCGTGCGGTAGACGCGCCCGGCGTCGCTCGAGCCGTTGAGTCTCGCGACGCCGCTCTTGAGCTGGCTCCAAGCGGAAGCGCCCTCTTCCGGCGTGCAGCAATCCGGGCCAACGCAGAGGAAGATGTGGCGTTCGTAGCGGCCCACGCCGCGCCGCTCGGCCTCTTCCCGCGCTGCTTCGATCTTTGGGCTCCCGTTATTCATCGCCCCAGTGTAGGCGAGGGAGTGAGAAACCGGCGCGCAGCAGTTCGGCGCGGCGCAGGTGAACCTCGTGTTTGGGCAACGCGCTTGTTGCGAGCCGCGCCACAGACTAATCTGATCGCGTAATGGCCGAATGGAGTTTCCTAACCAACCACGCCCACGTCCTGCTCTGCATTCGCGACGACCAGGATATCCGCATGCGCGAGCTGGCCGCGAAGGTGCAGATCAGCGAGCGCGCCGTGAAGCGCATCGTGGCCGACCTGGAGCGCACGGGGTACCTCTCCCGCCAGCGTTTCGGGCGTCGCAACCGGTACGAGATTCACGACGAACAACTGGTGCGCAGCCCGCTGGCGCGGACGCTGGAGATCGGCGCACTGCTCGCTCTTCTCCTGCCCTTCGTCTCGAGTTCGCTCTAAGCGGATTCAGGCGGCGCAGAGATCCCCGGGGTAATGCGCGTTGCGAGGTTCGTCTCCCGCAACCGCTGCAGGCTCATAGCGCCTACCCGATGCCGCGAGGAATTGTCACGCCGCCATCCTGCATGGCCATTACCGCGGGCTTGACGCTCACTTCCAGCAGTTCGGCGATGTCGTAGGCGCGAATCGAGCGCTTCTCCTCGTCCGGCTGCACCGCGGGGATGCCATCTTCGAACATCTGGATGCAGAAGGGGCAGGCGGTGGCGACGATGCTGGCGCCCGTGTTGGCGGCCTCGGCGGCGCGCAGGTGGTTAACGCGCGTGCCGGTCTCTTCCTGCCACATGTTTCCGCCGCCGGCGCCGCAGCACATTCCCTTCTCGCGGTTGCGCGGCATTTCGATGAGGTTGACGCCGGGGATGGATTCGAGCACTTCGCGCGGGGCATCGTAGATGCCGTTGCCACGCCCGAGATAGCAGGAGTCGTGGAAGGTGATGGTCTGCCCGTTCATCTCCTTCGGCTTCAGGGTGCCCTTAGCGATCAGCTGCTGGAGGAAGTCCGCGTGGTGCGTCACTTCGTACTTGCCGCCAAAGTCGGGGTATTCGTTCTTGAAGGTGTTGAAGCAGTGCGGGCAGGCGGTAATCACGCGGCGCACGCCGATTTCGCTGAAGGTTCCGACGTTCCCCTCGGCGAGCGTGGCGTAGAGGAATTCGTTACCGAGGCGGCGGGCCGGGTCGCCGCTGCAGGTCTCGGTCTGCCCGAGCACGCCGAAGCTGGTGCCCGATTCGATGAGCAGCTTCACCACGGACTGGGTGATCGGTACGTTGCGCTCCACGAGCGCCCCCGAGCAGCCCACCCAGTAGAGGTACTCCTGGGTGCCATCGAAGATCGGGACATCAATTCCTTCGCGGCGGAGCTGCTCGATCCACGTCTCGCGCGTTAGCTGGGTGCCGCGCCAGGGGTGGCCACGCTGCTCAATGTTCTGCAGGGCGGCCTGGGCCGTGGCCGGCACGCGCGCCTGCTCCATCGTGAGGTAGCGGCGCATATCGACGATCGAGGGGACATGCTCGATCATCACCGGGCACTCTTGCACACAGGCCCCGCACGTCCGGCAGGCCCAGAGTGACTCATCCTTGATGTAGTCGCCGACGAGTTCGCCCTTGAGCTGCGTTGCCGGGTCCTTGCCGGCGATGAGCAGCGGGCCGGCGTGGTTCATGTAGGTCTTCATATCCTGGATGATGGCCATGGGGGAGAGTGGCTGGCCCGCAGTCCAGGCCGGGCAGACGGCGGTGCAGCGGCCGCAGCGGACGCAGGTGTCGGCATCGAAAAGTTGCTTCCATGTGAAATCCTGGAGCTTGCCGACACCCAGGCTCTGGCCCTCCTCCATCAGTTTTTCGAAGTCGCCCATAGGAGCGAGGTAGAGCTGGGTGGCGGGTCGCTTGAGGAAGGCGTTGGCGGGCGCGAAGAGGATGTGACGGAACTTGGTCATCGCCATAAGCGCGAGCAGAGCGAAGGCGCCGACAACGTGGAACCACCAGACTCCCTTGTGGATGTTCAGTGCGGTATCGGCACTCACTCCCCCGAACGCCTTGGCGAAGAGCCAGCCAGCGGGTGACCAGTAGGACCAGTTTTCGTGCCCGGCGGGGATTTCGTTGCCGGCGATGCGCAGCCCTTCGACGAAGATCCCGGAGAAGAGCACTAGCCCGAGCAGCCCGACGATCAGGCCGTCCTCGGCATCGCGGCGGTCCCAGGTGAGTTTGGCTGG
>JBDSEP010000241.1:0-8533 GCA_039919985.1 Tepidiformaceae bacterium
TGGAAGATGCGCCCATTGATGTTCCACGCCTCGTCCAGAAGCAGGTAGACAGTCATCGGCGCCACCATGTCCGGGCCGCGCATCGCCGCCGCCGCCGCGTCGGCCGCGGCTTGGTTTGGCTGCGGAGTGGTCGCCGGCCCGCCCGCACCAGCGATGCCCCGCGCCGCCCGCAATTCGCGCGATGCCTGCGGCACCGTCGCCGTCAAGCGAGTCGCCGCCCCTGGCGCGATGCAGTTCACGGTCACGCCATAGCGCCCGAGGTCCCGCGCTGCCACTCGAGTGAGGCCGGCAACCCCGGCCTTGGCGGCGCCGTAGTTCGCCTGCCCCGAGTTGCCCTGCAGGCCCGATACCGAGCTGTAGTTCACGATCCGCCCGTAGCGCTGCTGCCGCATCAGTACTGCCGCTGGCTTGATCGTCGTGAAGTGGCCTTTGAGGTCGACGCGGATCACGTCGTCCCACTCCTCTTCCGTGAGGTTAAAGACCATCCGATCCCGCAGGATAGCGGCGAGGTTAATCAGTCCATCCAGCCGTCCGTAGGCGTCGAGAGCGCTTCTGATGATGCTTTCGCCGCCGTCCATGCTCGAAACGTCGGCGAAGTTCGCGACCGCCTCACCGCCCATCGCCTTGATCTCCGCGACGACTTGCGCCGCCGGCCCCTCATCTTCGCCCGAGCCGTCCGGACCGACCCCCGGGTCATTCACGATGATGCGCGCCCCTTCGCTCGCCGCCAGCAACGCACACTCCCGGCCGATGCCGCGACCAGCCCCCGTGAGGGCGACGACCTTCCCATCGAGCAATCCTGCCATCTGAACCGGCCTTTCTAGTTGAACCGTACCGTTGCGGTTCCCGGTGTGGTCTTCTGACCCTTCGGGTTTTCCGTCCACACCTCGAGTTCGGCGAGCTTCTCGCCGTTCTCTTCGTACTTTCGCTTCACCACTCCCTTGCAGATGATCTCCTCGGTTGGATAATCCATCCCGCGGTAGCTGCAGCCGTATGACTTGATGCGCCCGTTATTACCGATCCAGTCGTGCACCAGCTGCCCGAGAAAGGCGTTTTTCAGCGCTCCGTGGACGATAAGTCCCGGCAGGCCGGTGCCCATCGCAAAGTCCTTGTCGTAGTGAATCTGGTAGAAGTCACCGGAGCCCGCTGCCCACTGAACCAACTGCTGAGTCGAGCAGTTCTTCTTCAGTTCGGGGATCGCCATCCCCTCGGATACGTCATTCCACGTTGCTGCCATGCTGTCCCCTCCTAGTAGCGGATGCCGGTACCGGTCGAAATCGCCACGACTGTGCCGTCCTGGTTCTTGTAGACCGTCTTGTTCGTGCTGCTTAGCATTTCGCCGATGCTTCCCGTGCGCTCTTCGATCTCCGCCAGGTGCGACGTCGCCGTCAGCACATCCCCGGCGCAGATGTCCTCGAGCATCTCGATCTCCGTGCCGCCATTCAGCACTCGCTTCAGTGGTCGGCTGGGCTGTGGCCCCGGGCCCGCGCCGCGACGTCCTCCGAACGTGGAGTCGCTGGTGGACGGGTTAAAGACTGGCGTCCCCAGGTAGCCGGGAGGGCACGGTATGCTCCGATAGCCCGCCGCCTTCGCCGCCTCTTCGTCGTAGTAGATCGGATCCGTGTGGCCCACCGAGCGGGCGAACATGCGGATAGCCGTTTTATCCACTTCGCAAAACCAGGGCTGCGATTCCTTGCCGATTTCTGCGCGCATTTCGTCTGTGATAAGGGGCATCGCCCCAGCCTGCGTCATTCATGCCTCCGGTTGTGTGTAGCTGCATTCGAGACAATAGCCCACGCGCCCAAAGCCGTAAACCGCGCGACCTCTCCGGGAACGACTGCAACGCGCTCGTCGCCGCCGGTTCACCGCCTCGTAGCAAAGGGGCGAGTGCATCCCGCCTCACCCGGCGCGCATCTCCGGTGCGATTCGGGGGGCTTCTTCTGTCCCGGAGTGCCGTCCGCCCCCGCCCGGCACCATTCCAAGCACCTGGTAGATCGCTGCCGGAAAGCCATCCCGCAGCCGCAGCGGCAGCACCCAGAGCATCATCACGCAGATCGCGAACTCCGCGCAGAGGCCCACCACGCTGAGGATGTCGAGGAGCGTCGTATCCGGCCCCGACTGGCTAAAGAAGGCATCACCCGCCAGCGTGAAGTTCAGGAAGTTCCAAGTGCCGTGAGTCAATACCCCCAGCGGATAGCCGATGAGGTAGCGCGGCTTGTGGCGAAACAGGCCGTAAAAGCCCAAAGCCGAAAGGCCCGTGGCCAACGCGTGCACCGCTCCCGTGCCTGCCCTCGCGCTTGCGAAGAGCCACCACTGGCTGCCGATCGTACGGTCCGAAACGACCTCCGGCGAGACCACCGAGAGGCTGTTCTGAAACGTCTCCAGCAGATTGAATCCGGCGCCCGCCAGCACCCCCCACATGAAGCAGCGCGCCGCTCCCCCTCCGCGAAAGAAGAAGAACGCCACGAGCATGCCCTTCCAGAACTCCTCGTTCAGCGGAGCGACGACCGAAAGCACGCTGAGATCGAAAGCCACACCCCAACCGGTAGGCACTGAGGGGAGGTTGCGCGTCACTGCGAAGGCATCCCCGCTACCCTTCGTTGCTATCAGCAGCGCCGCCCCGAGCACGAGGTAGAGCGTGTTGATCACCGAGGCGATGCCCGTCGCGCCCACGGCGCCGTAGATGAACCCGCTCGTCCACTCCCGAATGCTCAGCGGCCACGCGAATGGGTTTCTCCGCGTGTACCCGTACGCCACGCCGAGCGCCGCCAGCAACGAAGGGATGCTCACAATCGCGAGATTAGTGAACGGAAACAGCCACGGCAGACGCTCCGGATTGTTCACCTGCTGCTGCCCGACGAAAACCAGTAGCGGGAATGCCACCGCCAGCGGCAGGACGAAGAGCGTCCAGGATCCCGGAAACCTCATCGCCGAGGATCCAACGTTTCCGAACGACGAGGCGGCCTGGTAAACCAGCATCGCGCCCAGGCCGATCGTCACCAGCGCCGTGCCCAGGTAGGCGTTCACTTCGAAAAGCTTCTGCCCGGGCGACCCGTCCACGCTCGTCAACAGCGCCAACGCCGTCACGCCATTGATAAATGCGAACGCGCCGACCACCAACGCCATTGCAAGGACGAAGTTCCGCCGCCTGCCGATGAGGCCTACTCCTCGAAGCGCTGAATGGTGCCCGCTGAAACCACGAAGCGCCCGGCGGCGCGCGTCATCACTTCCCGCACCCGGTCCGGCTCGGCAGTCGTCACTATCGTCTGCTGGAAGGAGTCGATGAACTCCAGAACTCCGCGACGTCGACGGGCGTCCAGTTCGCTGAGCACGTCATCCAGCAGCACCACCGGATCATCGCCGAGCGCGCGTCGCAAGAAGCTCGCCTCCGCCAGTCGCATGGAGAGCGCAGCGGTGCGCTGCTGCGCGCGAGAAGCGAAGGAGTTCGCGGGCAGCGCATTGATCTCCACCGAAACGTCGTCCCGGTGAGGGCCTACCAGGGTGGCGCCGGCGCCAATCTCCCGCGACCGAAGGCTCGTGAGCGCCCGGATCATGCGCGCTGTCCACTCCGTCTCATCGATTGGCGAATCGGCCAAGTCCATCCCGCCGATCGAAGGGCGGTACGTCATCTGCAGGTCTTCCGCGCCGTCGCTCAAGCGCTCCATCTGGAACTGCGCCTGAGTTACCAGGTGGCCTAGAGCGTCGGCGCGAGCCTGGAAGATCACTCCTCCGGCGTGCGAAAGCTCCTGGTCCCAGAAGTTCAACTCGGCGGAATTCGCCTCGCGCGCCTGGATCCGCTTGAGCAGGCTGTTCCGCTGCTGCAGAACCTTCGCGTAGCGCTGCATCGCCCGCAGATAGCCGCGGTCCACCTGCGAGATCATCATATCCAGGTAGCGGCGGCGCATCAGCGGCGGCCCCGCCACGATCTCGATATCCAGGGTGGTGAAGAGCACTGCCGCCAGCTGGCCTACGGCATCCGAAGCGCGCTTCGGGACGCCGTTCACGCGCACTCGTTTGCCCGCCTTATGCGTGGGGTCTGTGGTCCGCCCGACGATCGCGACCTCAAGCTGAAGATTGCCCGCCGACCGTTCCACCTCGCACGAGAGCCGGGCCACTGGAAATTCCGTCTGGAGCAGCTCGCGCCGCACAAGGTCGGCATCGGAGGCAGCGCGGCTCGAACGAAGCGTGGAGAGCAGGTAGATGGATTCCAGGAGATTGCTCTTGCCCTGGGCGTTGTCGCCCACGAACAGGTTCAGGCCCTTCTCCAACTTGAGACCCACTCGCCCGTAGTTCCGGTAGTTCGCTATCTGGAGGTCGAAAATGAACATCGTGAAGTGCCATTATAGACGAGGTCTTTAGCCTGCGGCTTACTTTTTTTTCGAACGTTCTGAATTCTTGCCTTTCGCGCTCCTTCCCCACCTCAAGCACCGCGGCAGAAGAATTCCAGGGCGATGCCGTCCGGATCCGAGAACGTCACAGCGTGCGCGTAACCGTGGTCGGATAAGCCGCTGTTCTCAATTCCGAGCTGATCCAACCGCGCCGCCCAACTGCTGAGCTCCGCTTCGTCCCCAACCGCGAACGAGACGTGGTCGAGCCCAGTGCGTCGCGGTGTGAACGGCGTCACATCCAGGCCGTCATGCCGGGTGAACGCGATCACTATGCGGGGGCCGGGAATCACCACCGCACAAGCTTCCAGGCCCTGCTCCGGCTGCTGCACGCGAAACACCTCGTTCGCCCCGAAGAGTGCGCAATACCAGGCCGAGCTGGCATCGAGGTCCGTCACGCTTAGCTCGACATGGGCGATCCCTGAAATCTCGGGCATGAGGCCTCCGAAAGGTTGTCTTAGGGGCGGGTGGGCCGACCACTCCCTCCACTCTAGTCAGCCACCGCCGCCCCCTGCCAGACCAGTTTCGTGGCATTCGCCGAACCACAGCCATGGACTCCCCGCACTCGGAAGCACGGCGCTACTACACCCCTCCCGCCTGGGCGCTCCATCGCCGATACTTCCCTTCCAGTGAGGTGTGTCAATGCGAGAAGAGCGCATGTTTGGTTTGTGGGGCAGTCCGGTCACGGCGAAGAGCCTCGCCGCGACGCTGCGCCTGAATGAGCCCTGCTGGGACACGGATGGGCGCACCGTCGCGTGGGTCGAGGGCCGCTCCGACCGCGGGGTCATCGTGGTCCGCCAGGTGGAGGACGGCGCAACTCGAGATCTCACCTCCGATATCTCCGTGCGCGCCTTCGTCGGTTACGGCGGCGGCGATTTCACGCTTTCCCACGGCGCTGCCTACTTCGTCGGCCAGGCAGACCAGCGCATCTACCGCCAGCCCCTCGCCGCTGGCCCGGCCACACCGATTACCCCCGCGTTCGGCGCAGCCGCATCGCCAACCGTCTCCCCTGACGGTCGCTGGGTCGCCTACGTCCACACATACGAAGACGTGGACTGCATCGCCATTGTCGATAGCGAAGGAAAGCACTGGCCAGCTCGGTTCGCAGAGGGCCGCGATTTCTACATGCAGCCCGCCTGGCACCCCAACGGCGAACAACTCTCCTGGGCAGAGTGGGACCACCCCAACATGCCTTGGGACGGCTGCGAACTGAAGCTCGCGAACGTCGCCATTCCAGAAGGCGCCCTCCCGGTGGCCACGAGCGCCTCCGTGGTCGCCGGCGGGAAAGACGTGTCCGTTTTCCAGGGCACCTTCAGCCGCGATGGAAAGTCGCTGCTGTACACCTCCGATGAGTCCGGCTGGGGGCACCTCTACCGCCGCGACCTTGCTACCGGCAGCGTTACGCAACTCACCTCCGGCAAGCGTGAGTTCGGCGCCGCCGCATGGGGCCAGGGCCAGAAGCGCTACGCGGAAACCGCCGCCGGACAGCTCCTCGCCCTCGCCACGGAGTCCGGCTTCGATCGCCTCGTGCGGATTTCAGCCGGCACCGAGGAGTACCTCACTCCGGCCTTGTCGGGCTTCGATGTCATCGGCCACCCGGCCACGAACGGCGCGAACGAAGTGGTCGCCGTAGTGGCGAGCGGTGGCCGCCAGCCGGCCCAGGTAGTCGTCCTGGACCTCGCCGCCGAGCCGCTCGCACCCCGCGTCCTCCGCCGTTCCGATAGCGAAACCGTCTCCCCCGCCGCCCTCTCTCAGCCTCAGCCGATCTCCTGGACGTCGTTCGATGGCGAAGCGGTTCACGGGATCTACTACCCGCCAGCGAGCGAGCAGTTCGAAGGCCGTGGCGCTCCGCCGCTCATCGTGCTCGTGCACGGTGGCCCAACCAGCCACTACAGCGCGAACTGGACGCCTTCCGCGCAGTTCTTCGCCACCCGCGGCTACGCCGTTCTGCTCCCCAACTACCGTGGCAGCACGGGCTACGGCCGGGAGTACATGCTCAAACTGCGCGAGAGTTGGGGCATCTACGACGTCGAGGATTCGAAATCCGGTGCGCAGGCGCTCGCCGATAGGGGCCTCGCCGATGCCTCGCGGCTGGTCATCATGGGGGGCAGCGCCGGCGGCTTCACGGTCCTCCAGTCCCTCTGCGAAATCCCCGGCTTCTACAAAGCCGGCATCTCCATGTTCGGCGTCGCCAACCAGTTCACCCTCGCCAGCGACACCCATAAGTTCGAACAGCGCTACCTCGATTCCATGCTTGGCCCGCTCCCCCAGGCCGCCGACGTCTACCGCGCCCGCTCGCCAATCTTCCACGCCGCGAAAATTAAGGACCCGCTCGCGGTCTTCCAGGGCGAGATCGATCGCGTAGTCCCGCAAGCGCAGTCCGATGGCATCGTCGCCTCGCTCCGATCGCGCGGCGTCCCTCACGAATACCACCTCTACCCCGGCGAGGGCCACGGCTGGCGCAAGTCGGAGACGATAGAGCAGTTCTACACCAGCGTCGAGGCATTCCTGAAGCAGTACGTACTCTTCGGCTAGCCATCAACCCTATTTGGGCTGACTGCAGTCCACGCCACCTCTCGGTCACGCTCCACGGCCAGCCGACGCAAGTAGTCGCGACGGGAAATCTCCACCGCGCCCATGCTTCGCGTGTGCTCCGTGATCACCTGCACATCCACGAGGCCCGCTCCGACATCCCGTGCCCGCTGCATCAGCGCCGCCATCGCCACCTTCGAGGCGTCGGTCACCCGGTGGAACATCGATTCCGCGCCGAACAATCCCCCGATCGCAACTCCATAGAGTCCGCCCGCGAGGTCTCCCGCCAGGCTCCATACCTCAAAGCTGTGCGCCCAGCCCAACCGGTGCAGCGCGCCATACCCTTCGCGGTAGGCCGGCGTAATCCAGGTCCCCTCCGGCTCCCGCTCCATGCAGAGCGCAACCACCTCGTCGAAGGCGACGTTCATCGTGATCTGGAATCGCCCCTGCGCGAGCGTTCGCGCCAGCCGCCGGGAGATGTGCAGACCGCCCACTTCGATCACCGCTCGCGGGTCCGGCGAGAACCAGAGGTGCTCCTGCTTCGGGTGCGGCCACGGAAAGATGCCCTGCCGGTACGCCTTGATGATCGTCGCCGGCGCGAAATCCCCACCCGAAGCGACCAGCCCATCCTCCCGACCCCTGCCCGCGGCCGGGAAATCGTACGGGCAGGGAGGTAGCGGCTGCGCCCCTCCGCTGTCCGTCACGGCGATCTCCAGCCTCGGCGGAGGTCCACTCATCGGCGACGCTCGGGAGTCACGCTGGCCACCACGCTGCATCCTCCCCTTCGCCCGAACCTTGCGCTACCCGGGTACCTTCCGCAACACCGCCGAATGACGCTAGAGTTGCTCCGTGAAGCGAGTCGTCTCCTCCTCGTCCGAGGTCCGCCGTAAGCTCGACCGCATCCGCGCTCTTCGCGGCGATGGGGCGCGGCTACGCGAATTCGCGCTCGAAATCCTCCCCCGCGAAGGCAACCCGGAACTGCTGGCAGCCGCTTTGCGCGCCCTAAGCCCCGCGGTTCGCGCGGAAGATCACCCCACTCTCATCGAACTCTACGAACACCTCGAAAGCGATGCCAAACGCCGCGACGTTGGCGGGACCGTCCGGGTTGAGGTGCTTAACGCCCTCTGGCATCTCCGAAACAAAAACGACGCGGAGCTTGCGCAACGGGCCGCGACTACCCGCGAACTCAGCCTGAACGGCGACGGCGCGATGATCCGCGCCGCCGGCCTTGCCCTCCTCGGAGTCCTCGATCCGTCAGCCGCGAACATGGTGGCCGCTCAGATGCTCGGCACCGGCGATGCCGACAAGTTCGCCGCCCAGCCGGCGCTCACGGCCGCCAGCCTCCTCGCGGCGCACGGTGAGTTCGTCGCACTCGCGCTCTACGCCCAGGCTTCAGTCCACACTGGTCCGCCCGAAGTCGTCGCTGAGTGTCTGCGCGCCCTCTCCGGAGTGCCCGCCTCCCAGCTATCGCACCTCCTCGCCACGGTGGCGATAAGCACGGACGAGGTGCTACTCCTTGGGCTCTGCGACTTCATCGTCACGCACCCGCCGGACCCCCTGACAGCGGAACTCGCTAGGCAGACCTTTCGCCACCGCGGGCACGACGAGATCTACGC
>JBDSEP010000289.1:0-20570 GCA_039919985.1 Tepidiformaceae bacterium
GAGTGACCGCCGTTGAGGACACCGCGGGCGAGGGCGTGCAGACGGGAGCACCGGTGACCGTTCGAGCGCACATGTTCACCGGGAGCCTTGGCCCAGCGGATCTGCGCGTAGAGATCGTGCACGGAGCGGCCAACCCGGACGGCGAACTAGCGGACGCCGAGGAGTCTCGCATGCACCTGGAGCAGCAGACGGAAGACGGTACGTGCGTCTTCAGCGGAACGTTCGCTCCGATCCACGGCGGGAGCGTGGGATACGCGATTCGCATTCTGCCGAGCCATCCCGACCTGCGTAGCCCGTTCGAAACCGGGCTGGCACGCTGGGGTTGAGGGAACGGATGCCGGGTAACGCCACCATAGTCCTACACACGCATCTGCCGTATTGCCGGCTGGCTGGGCGCTGGCCACACGGCGAGGAGTGGCTCCACGAAGCCATGCTGGAGTGCTACCTGCCGCTGCTGGCCGCGTTCCGGCGGCTCTCCGGTGAAGTGCCGGGCGAACTGGGCGTAACCATCAACATGACGCCGATCCTCGCGGAGCAGATCGCGGATCCCCTCATCCGGCAGCACTTTCGTACATACCTCGCCGACAAGATCACGCGGGCCCGCACAGACCTCGCGCGCTTCGATGGTGCGAAGGGCTTGCTCGCGAAGACGGCCCGCTTCCACCTGGAACGTTTCGAAGCAGCTCAGGCGTTCTTCGAAGATGAGATTGGCGCGAACCCGCTGAGGGCCCTGGCTGAGCTTGAAGAGGGCGGCCATATCGAGATCGCCAGCTCGGCGGCGACGCACGGCTACCTGCCACTGCTCCACGATGAGGCAGCGGTGCGGTTTCAGGTCGAGACCGGAGTCGGTTCGCATCTGCGCAATTTTGGCCGCAAGCCGCGATCGTTCTGGCTCCCGGAATGCGCCTACAAACCGGGGCTGGAACGCTTTTTGGAAGACGCCGGAATCAAGGTTTTCTTTGTGGAAACGCACCTGGTGACTGGCGGCGCTGCGCGAGGAAAAGCGGCGGGCGGGATGGTCGGGCCGTATCCGGAAGTCGCGCCGGCGGCGCCCGTCCGACCGGTTCGCGCAGAACCACACCTCGGGACAACGTTTCGCCCCTACTTTGTCGGCAGCTCGCAGGTCTCGGTGCTGGCCCGGAACGAGCGCACGGGGTTGCAGGTCTGGTCCGCCGCCAACGGCTACCCGGGCGACTCCGCTTACCGGGAGTTCCATCGCAAGGACGTCGTTTCCGGGCTGCACTATTGGCGAGTCACGAGCCCGGAGGCAGAGCTTGGCGAGAAAGCGGAGTACGACCCGGAGGTCGCTTCGCGCCGCGCGGTGCAACACGCCCAACACTTCCGGGAACTTGTGGGGGCGGAGCTTTCCGCCTACCAGAACGGCACCTTCGAAAGCGGCCACCAAGATCGCGGTTCGGTTGTAGCGTCGTACGATACCGAGCTTTTCGGCCACTGGTGGATGGAGGGCGTGGAGTGGCTCGAGCAGGTGCTGCGCAACCTTGCGGCCGATCCGGACGTGAACCTGATTTCGGCCGGGCGGTTGGTCGAGCGCCAACCTCCGACCGAATCCATCGTCCTTCCGGAGGGCTCGTGGGGGGCCGGCGGCGACCACCGTACATGGCAGAACGAAGAGACCGCCTGGACGTGGCCGGAGATCTACGAGCGGCAGGCACGAGCGGCGACTCTGCTTGGCGTGACGACTGCCGCCACTCAGCAGTTGGCGAGAGAGCTGCTCTTGCTCCAGGCCTCGGATTGGCAGTTTCTGATGACCACTGGCCAGGCGAACGATTACGCGATCGAGCGCTTTAACAGCCACGCGCGGCGCTTCGACGCCCTTGCCGAGGCGATCGAGACGGAGAGTCCTGGCCTGTCCGCGTTGCTCGACGAATATCAGTGGCTGGACAACCCGTTCCCAAACATCGCGCCCGCTCTCTATGCCGTACCTCCCGCGACCGTGGATGCGAACCGATGACGCTGGGGCGGCGTGAGAGATGACCTACTGGGCGCAGCTGCTTCACTTCTACCAGCCGCCGACTCAAACTCACGACATCCTCACGCGAGTCGCGAACGAGTCCTACCGCCCGCTGCTCGCGGTGCTGAAGGAGCAGCCGCTGGCGAAGCTCGCCGTCAACATGAACGGGGTGTTGACCGAGATGCTTCTGGACCACGGTCTTGGCGACGTCGTGGATTCGCTGCGCGAAGTCGCCGAGCGCGGGCAGATCGAGTTTGTGGGGAGCGGTAAGTTCCATCCGATCCTGCCGCTCATCCCGCACGCTATGGCGGAACGGGCGATCCAGGAGAATGCAGCGAGCAACGGCACCGCGTTTGGCGAGTGTTGGCGGCCGCGAGGCTTTTTCCCTCCGGAGCTCTGTTTCGGGCCTGGCACAGCAGAGCAGGTAGCCTCCGCCGGGCAGCAGTGGGTCATCCTCAGCGGCGTCGGCTGCCCCACGGCCTGGCCGATCGACGAGGTTCCGCGCATCGAAGCCGGTGCCACAACGATCGCGGCGCTCTTCCGCGATGACTCGCGGAGTAACCGGATCTCTTTTCGCGAAACCCGACCCGCCGAGTTCATCGACGATCTCTCCAGGGTCGGCGACGGCGCGCCAGCGTATGTGCTGACAGCGATGGACGCCGAGACGTATGGCCACCACATTCGCGGCTGGGAGCGGGAGTTCCTGGCCGCCACCTACGAACTGATCGGCTCGCAGACCGTGGACTTGCGGCCGGCTCACAGCCGCGTCGAGGTCGTGATGCCGAGCGCCCTGGTCGACCTCTTCCCGGCCGGGTCTACGGTTTCGCCGCTCGCGTCGTCGTGGAGCACCAGCCGTGAGGATATCTCCGGCGAGAACCCGTACCCGCTCTGGAAATCGCCTGGCAACGCCGTCCACGAGCTTCAGTGGCAGTATGTGGACCACGCTCTCGGCCTCGTCGATGTCGCGCAGCGCGGCGCCTCGAACGAATCTGCGCGAAAGTTCGCGCAGATCGCGGACGAGAAGATGCAACCGGCTCTGCACAGCTGCCAATTCTGGTGGGCCAGCCGCCGCCCGATGTGGGACGTGCCGATGGTCCATCGCGGCCTGCTTCTGCTGAGCGAGGTGATTCTCTTCGCCTCGAAGTCGATTGGTGAAGGACGTTGTCCGGCGAGCGTGAAGCAGGAAGCGGCCTGGCGGTTGGCGGCGGCGAACGAGACGCGAGGCGCGCTGGAGCGCGAACTCCTCGGTACCGCACCGTGAAGATTCTCTTCGCATCGGCCGAGGTAGACCCATTCTCGAAAGTCGGGGGTTTGGCGGACGTCGCAGCCGCACTCCCACAGCGGCTTCGCGAGATTGGACACGACGTGCAGGTGGTTACCCCCTGCCACGCGAGCGCAATAGCGGCGTTCGAAGCGTCATCGGAACGGCGCTCGCTCTCCATTGGCTTTCCCGGCAGCCCCCGCGATGTGGAGATCGCCGTCGTGGAAGGCGCGGGCGGCGTGCCCGTGCATCTGATCCGCGACACGAACGTTTTCGGCCGCGAGAACGTCTACGGCGAACCGGACGACCTCCCCCGCTACCAGTCGCTCTGCCGCGTGATCATCGAGATGTTGAAGCAGGACGAGTGGAAGCCGGACGTGCTGCACCTGAATGACTGGCACACGGCACCGTGCGCATTCGCGTTGCGGAGCCTCTCGTGGGCGCACCCGGCGTTGCGCGGCATCGCGAGCGTGTTCACCATTCACAACCTTCGCTACCGAGGGCCGGACGAGTACAACGATTTCCTCTCGCAGGCGATCTACTACAGCGACATGGTGACCACGGTCAGCCCGACGTACGCCCACGAGATCCTCACCCAGGAGTTCGGCGAAGGGCTGGAGGCCCTGCTGGCGCTGCGGGGCGAGCGATTCACGGGCATTCTCAACGGCCTGAACACCGACCTCTTCAACCCTCGTACCGATCCACACATCGCCCACCAGTACGACCTGACGAGCCTCGATGAGCGGAGCCTGAACCGCATGGCGCTACGCGCCGAACTTGGCCTACCGGAGAGCAGCGGGCCGCTCGCTGCCATGGTTACCCGCCTGGCGGAACAGAAGGGCCTGGACCTCGTGATCCAGACGTTGCCTGACATCCTCTCGGCTGACGCACAGCTCGTGGTGCTCGGCGACGGCGACGAGTGGCTGAAGAGCGAACTCGCTCGGCTGCAGGAGGCGCACCCCGAGAGAGTGCGGTTGGCACCGCGGTTTGATGAGGCAATGGCGCAACGGATCTATGCTGGCTCGGATGTCTTCCTCATGCCCTCACGATACGAACCGTGCGGATTGGGGCAGCTGATCGCCATGCGCTACGGCAGTGTGCCGATCGGTCGGCGCACAGGCGGCCTGCGCGATTCGATCTTCGATCTCGACGAGCACCCCGAATCGCCCACCGGCTTCTTGTTCGATGAGTTCAGTAGCCCGGGCTTCGCAGGCGCTTTCGAACGAGCGGCCGTGGCGTTTCGCGACCCGGCAACCTGGCGCAGGCTGCAATCCGGTGGGATGAGTCACGACTTCTCCTGGAACGCATCGGCAAAACATTACGTCGATACGTACATTGCCGCGCTCAGGGCGCGAGGCGTCGTCCCGCTGCAGTAGGCATCCGGCGAACGCTCCGCTGGTACACTCCGGCGTATGAGCCATGAGCTACCCATGCCCTTGGAAGCGGCCCCATCACTGATAATCGTCGGGTTGGGCCCGGGTTCCGCCACGCTGCTTACGGAGGAGACGCGACAGGTACTCGACTCGGCGCGCACCGTCATCCTGCGCACACGCCACCATCCCACGGTCGCGGAGTTGGCCCCGCAATCTTCCTTCTGGCAAGATTGCGACGACCTCTACGAGGCGAACGCCGGGTTTGAGGACGTCTACGCGGCAATCGCAGCGCGGGTACTGGCGTCCGCGGTTCGCGCGCCAACGGTGTACGCCGTACCGGGCCATCCACTCGTCGCGGAACGAAGCGTGACGGCGCTCCTCGAGCTGTGCGACGCGCGAGGCGCGAGTGTGCGCCTCCTTCCCGCGCTGAGTTTTGCAGACATCGCGGCGGTCGCCCTGCGGTTGGACCTGCGGGCGGTGCAACTCTGCGATGCGCTGGACCTGCGGATCGATGCGCAACGGCCCGCGCTCATCAGCCAGCTGTTCGACCGGGACGCGACCACGGCGCTCAAGCTGCGGCTGCTGGAGATCTACCCGCACTCGCACGAAACGACGGTGCTGACAGCCCTCGGTACTTCGGCGGAGGCGACCCGCCGCGTGCCCTTATCCGAGCTTGACCATCGCGCTTTCGGCTTCCTCGATTGCCTCTACCTGCCGCCGATCGAACCTGTCGACGACGTGCGGAGGTTCGACGGCCTGACGTACGTCATCCAGCGGTTGCATGCCCCCGACGGCTGTCCCTGGGACCGCGAGCAGACGCACGAATCGCTGCGGCCGCACCTGCTGGAGGAGAGCTACGAGGTGCTGGAGGCGATCGACTCGCAGGACCCGACGCGAATCGCGGAGGAGCTTGGCGACCTCCTGCTCCAGGTGCTTATGCACGCCGCCGTTGCCGAGCGCGCGGAGGAGTTCACCTTCGCGGACGTGGCGGAGCAGATCAGCCTCAAACTGATTCGCCGCCATCCGCACGTGTTCGGTGAGACGATCGCCTCGACTTCGGAGGAAGTGGCGACGAACTGGGAAGCGTTGAAGCAGGCGGAGAAGCCACGCTCCTCGATCCTCGAGGGGATCCCCGCCACACTCCCGGCGCTCGCCGCCTCGCAAACGATCCAGGGGCGGGCGCAGCGAATCGGCTTCGATTGGCCCGATATGGACGGCCCGCTGGAGAAGCTGCGGGAGGAGATCGGGGAGTTCGCGCTCGCCGAGTCGCCCGCAGAGCGCGAAGACGAATTCGGCGACATCCTTTTCGTCGTGAGTAACATCGGCCAGCGGCTGGGTATCGACGCGGAGCAGGCGCTGCGTTTGGCGAACGAGAAGTTCCGCGCCCGCTTTGGCATCATGGAGCGCCGCGCCACCGAGTTGGGCACGAATCTGAAGTCGATGACCGCGGAAGGCCGCGAGGCGCTCTGGGAGGAGGCCAAGGCCGAACTGCGGGAGCGTGCTCCGGGCAAGTCCAGCTAGCGGTTGTATCGCCTTGGCAGCCCCTGTACCCTTGTACTATCCGAAACATAGTAATGGAGACCGTTATGACGCAGACTGCACAATCCGTCATCACCCTGGACCGCTTTGCGAAGGGCAAGACTTTCAATCAGTACCTCGAGAGCGGGATCCGTAACCGCGAGATCTTCGAGCGCAACTACCAGGACCTCGCCGTCTCAGATTCGCAGAAGGCGGCGTTGAAGGATCTGGCGAGCAAGCCAGGTGGGCTTCATCACATCGTGGTCATCGGCGAAGACTGGTGCCCGGATGTGTACCGCGGGGCCGGTGTCGCGCAGAAAATCGCCGAGGCGGCGGGCGTCGAACTGCGCTTCTTTGAGCGCGACCAGAATAAGGACATGATCGCCGAGTACCTCAAGGGCGGCGAGTTCGAATCGATCCCCGTGTTTGTCTTTTACAACGAGAAGGGTGAGGAGCTGGGCCACTTCATCGAGCGGCCGGCGCTTGCCAATGAGCAGATTCACCAGACCCGCGAAGTCCTCGGGGACACCTCGCCAGAGGGAATCGCCCGCACGCTCGGTCACGAACCTTCCGAAGACGAGATCAAGGAAGCTCGCGCGGAAGCCCGGCAGCGCTACCTGGACTGGCAGAATGGCGAGACCTGGGCCGGCTGGCGAGACGCAACCGTCGACGAAGTGGTGACCCTGCTTCAGGCGGCCGTGAAGTAGCTTGCACCGGCGGAATCTTGCGGCAGACCGCTTCTGCCGTTAGATTCCGCGACAGATGCAACGGAGAGCCAGACCACCAAAGCCCAACTGGGTGGCCTGGCTACTTGCGAGCGTGCTGCTGATTCTGATCTTCGCCGGATACCTCGCGGTTACCCACGCTGCGGTTGGACGAGACGTGCCCGTCGGTCAGGCGGCGATGGGTCGGCGCGACGCTCTCTACTTCAGCATTCACCTGGGCACTATCCTCCTGAGTTGTGTGCTCGGTTTCGTGCTGGGGAAGTGGCTGAACGGCCTGGGTGCGGCGTTCGCGCTGCTGTTCTTCGTGGTCATAGTCTCGTCGCTCACGACCACGCAAGTGGTGAGCTACAAACTCGCCTGCGGCGGGGGACGCAACGAGATCGTCCGCCACTGGACGTGTTGACGTTCCGCCCGAGCAACGGGCTCCTCGCTAGCCGGGCGGCGCGGGAATGTTCCAGGGCCGGACGCGGCGAGGCGTGATACGCAGGACCACGCGGTCCGAGGCAGCCATGCGCAGTTCCATCCACTCCGGAAGCGCCGGCCCGAGATAGCGCCGGGCGATAGCTGCCATCAACGCCTTCTCCGGGTCCTCGACCACCTCGGCCGTGCCCTCAATCGCGACGCCCTGGTAGGGCATCTCCTTGGTATCGACGATGAATGAGACGCGAGCGTCGGCTCGCGCATTCTTCGCCTTGGGCCGGTCGGCAGGCGTGGAGATGATCACCTGGCCTTCGTGCAGCCCGAACCAGACAGCCGAGGTGACCGGCCCTCCGGTCCGGTCCATCGTCGAAAGCACGGCGGGGACGGTCATCATTTGGAGAAAGGCGAGCACTTCTGCGGGCAGGGTGGTGGTCAACACTGTCGCCTCAGGGGTTGCATCTGGGCCGCATTCTTCGATGCCGCGTCGGCTGCGGTCAAGGACGGCTAGACCACGCGGCCGCCAGTTGGCAAGATCGGCTGGCAACTATGAATACACCCGTGACCCCATACGTCCTGGCGGGGCGAATCTTCTCGATACTCGGCATGGGCCTAACGGCGGCCTGCGCGATCCTGCTCTTCATCATCCCGGCGTGGTTCTGGGGGGCAATCATGGCACTCGCATTCTTCCCCTTCCTGCTGCTGATCTTTTTGGTCGAGCGCTATTCGGCGGCCCACGGCCTCATCGGGCCGCAGCCGCCCTCCGAAGATGAATAGCCGACTGTTCGCGCTCGGAATTGGGGCCAGTCTCTTCGCTGCCTGCGGGTCATCACGGGAGAACGGAGCCGGCGCAGGCCTGGGGAGCCAGGTCTGCCTGCAAGCCGACGTACCCGGAGATTTTCACCGCCAGACCTCAGGAGATTTCACACCGCGAAACCTGGCAGACCTGAGCCCCTCCGGCGAGGCGCATCTCGGTCAACTCTCCGCTACAGGCCTGCGCGGGGGGCACTTCGCCTACTGGAAGCAAGCGGTCGGAGCCCCGCCGTTCGACCCGCCGCTGGACATCGTCTGCCAGGTGCTCGAGTTCTGGTCAGAGGACGACGCAAGCGGTTTCCTTGCGGGCATCCGCCCGGAGCCGGGCGACCTGGCGACCACCGCCCTGGTGTGGCTCCCTGAGGGCGCGAGAGCGGTGACCGAGGAGCCCAGCCCGCTGGCGTCCTCCCGGGCGTTCGCGATGAGAGCCGAGGATAGCCAGACATCGGTCGAAATCAGCGCGGTCGTGCTCGCGGATGGCCGCTTCGTGCGGACGGTGTACTTCGGTGGGAACGGGCGGCACGCCACCGCGGCAGAGGCAGGCGCAATTCAGCAGGCGATGGTAACGCGGCTCAGGTAACGGCGAAGGGCCCTTTCGGGCCCTCCCGCCAGGTAGCGTTCTTGTTCGCCGTTACTTCGCGGAGTCGGAGATCGTGACGGACTGAATGACCACGTCCTCGACAGGCTTGAAGCGGGCGTCGACCTTCACCTGGGCGATCTGGTCCACGACTTCCTGGCCGCTGGTTACTTCGCCGAAGGGATAGAACTTGTCCCCGGAATTGGTGTAATCGAGGCTCGTGTTGTCCTTCAGGTTGATGAAGAACTGGCTTCCAAAATCCTTGGCCCCACCAACTTTGGCCATTGAAAGGGTCATGCGCTTGTTGGAGAGCTGGTTCGGCTCCTCGGCGGTGGTGTAGCCCGGCCCTCCGGTACCGTTGCCCTTGGGGTCGCCGCCCTGGATGACGAACCCGGCCTGCACGCGATGGAGGAGGAGCCCGTCGAAGTAGCCCTTCGAGGCGAGGAAGGCGAAGCTGTTCACGGTGTTGGGCGCCTGGTCGGCGTAGAGCTTGACCTCGAAGTCGCCCTTGTTAGTCTTCACCGTTGCCTTGTACTGCTTGGTCGCAGCGTCGACCACCTGTTCCGCCTTGGCGAACTGCTTGGCGCTTACGGTGGGGGACGCGCTTGCTTCCGCTGTCGTGGAGCTCTGAGCCGTCGGCGTGACGGAGGGGAGGGCGTTCGGGTCCCCCGTGTCGCGGTTGCGCTGGGAGAGGAATGCCCCGGCGACCATGATGACGGCGATGCCGACGCCGACGATGGAGAACGCCTTGAGGTTGCCGAGGACGTTCATCGGAAAGCCAGGCTTA
This sequence comes from Tepidiformaceae bacterium, assembly GCA_039919985.1. Taxonomy (GTDB): domain Bacteria; phylum Chloroflexota; class Dehalococcoidia; order Tepidiformales; family Tepidiformaceae; genus PNKC01. Next base: position 9,444 of record JBDSEP010000289.1, read on the forward strand.
TAGATATCCTTGGGCGCTGAGTTTGCGGCGGTGTACGACCGGCGGCGGGAGGGCTCCTGGCGCAGGTGCTGCTGCTCCCGGCGATTTTTTTTGGGCACGATTAAACCTCATCTGGGGGAAAGGGCGGCCAAGTGGCCGATAGAAGCAGTATACGAAGGGGTGGGATAGCGGCCAATTGCGCGGGAAAGGTGGGTTAGCCCGTTCCGCCCGTGTGCCCCAGGCGTCGCAATTCTTCGCGGACGGCGTCCCGATCGTCCCACGCCCGGGACTCGTGCCCGTAGACCATGGACTGTTCGTGGCCCTTGCCCGCGACGACGACCATATCCCCCGCTCGCGCCCGCCCAAGCGCCTCAGCGATCGCCACGCGCCGATCCTCAACCTCTACAAAGTCCTGGCCACGAATTCGGCCCGCTGCCTCGGCGTGGCGGCCTATTTCCCGGACGATGGCCGCGGGGTCCTCGCTTCTCGGGTCCTCGTTCGTGAAGACGGCGAAATCTGCTCCTTCGGCGGCCGCGCGGCCAACGCCGAAACGCCGTCCGGGGTCTCGTTCGCCCGCCGCCCCGACGACGATGTAGAGCTTTCCCCCGGTGACATCGCGAAGCACCTCGAGCACTTTCCGCACCGCGTCTCCCGTGTGCGCGTAGTCCACGATGACACCGAACGGCTGTCCACAATCGATGCTCTCCATTCGGCCCGGGACACCGGGAGCCTGGGAGAGCCCCTGGGCGATGGTTGCCGGGTCCATTCCGGCAGCCAGACCCACGCCAGCAGCGGCGAGCGCGTTCATGACGTTAAACATCGCGGGCAGTGCGAAGTTGACCTCCGCCATCCCAGCACGGGTCACGAGCCGGAACGACGTGCCATCCGGGCGCAGCGCGATATTTCGCGCAGTGACCTCCGTTTGGCGGGCGTCTAGCCCGAAGCGCAGCGGCTCGGCGCCGGCGGCTAGGGCGAGCAGCATGTTCGCGGAGGGGTCGTCCGCGTTCGCCACCGCGACCTTGGGCACACCCTTATCGAAAGACGTGCCGAGCGCGGAAAAGAGCAGGCCCTTCGCCTCGCGGTAGGCCTCGAACGTCTTATGGAAATCGAGGTGGTCGCCGGTGATGTTAGTAAACGCGGCGATGTCGTACTCCACGTGGTCGAGGCGGTGGAGCGCAAGGCCGTGGCTGGTGGATTCTACGATGGCGAAGTCGCAGCCGACATCCACCATTTTCCGCAGGAGGCCCTGGACTTCTGGAGCCTCGGGGGTAGTCATCCGTTCAGCAACGTGGCCGGATTCTCCCGGCATGTAGGTATCCACGGTACCAAGGCGGCCCACTCGAGCGCCCGACGCTTCGAGCACCGACGTGGCGATATGCGATGTGGTGGTCTTGCCGTCCGTCCCGGTGATTCCGATGACCACGAGTTCCCTTCCGGGGTGGCCGTGGAACCAAGCAGCAGCAGCAGCGAGCGCGACGCGCGTGTTTTCGACGGAGATGATGGCGGGCCCCGGTGCAAGGTCGTTCCAGGCGGAAGCGTGGTCTCGTTGCACGATGACCGCCGTGGCGCCAGCCTGCGCAACGGGCGAGAGATAGGCGTGACCATCGACGGTGAACCCGGGCACGGCGACGAAGAGCGAACCCGTCGTCGCGCGGCGCGAGTCGTGTTCGATCGCGGTCACGGCGGCGCTCGGCACGCCGCGCTCCAAGAGTGCTCCGGGGAGTTCAGTCAGCAGAGAGGAGAGGGTGCGAGGTTCGGGCAAGCTCGGCTCCATCGGGTCGGGATGCGATTCGTTTTACCTGGCTATGGTACCCGCGCGGGAAGCAAGCAGGCACCAACCTGCTAAGGCTCGCCGCGAAAGAGCCCCGGCACGGCCGAGCAGACGTCGAGGAAGTTGGTGAGCATGCGTGCCGTAGCTCCCCAGATAAGGTCGTCCTGCCACTGGTACGAAGGGAAGACGTACTCTTTTCCGTTCAGCAGACGGCGGTCCGGGATGAGCGTTGATGGACGCAAAAGATGCGCTAGCGGCACTTCCAACAGGTACGCGACCTCGGCGTCGCTGAAGCGCCATTCGTAGGGGTAACGGCCCAACCAGCCGACGAAAGGCGTGACGCGAAAGTTCGAGACGGTGACCATGTCATCGAGCTGGCCGAGGATCTCTATGTCCGCCGGGAGCACGCCGATCTCTTCGTGCGTTTCGCGCAAGGCAGTGGCAAGCGCATCCGCGTCTCCAGGGTCGGCGCCGCCGCCGGGAAAGCTTATCTGACCTTTGTGGTCGCGCACTCTCTCCGTTCGTTTCTGGAACACGACATTTGGGCCCTCCGGGTGAGCGTGGAGCAGCAGCAATACGGCTGCAGCCGGGACTCCCTGCTCCGGGGGCAGCGACTGCGGATTGTAGGCGGAGAGGGCGGCTTTCAGGACTTCCTTCACCGCACCGCCACCAGATGGCGTCGCCTGGTGGACTCGCGCAGCTCATCCCAGATGAGGCGATTGAGCAGCTCCGATTCGGCTCCCTCCGCGCCGTCCACCGTGGCGTGGACATCGGTCAACAGTCTGCGCAGCTCATCGTTTTCGGCCTGCAAGGCAGACACTCGCAGGTCGATCGCCGGGATCCGCTCGACGACGCCGTCAATGCGCGCGTGGAGCAGTTCGTCTCTAATCACAAGCCGGGAGCGTTCGAGAAGACCGGTGACGCGGACGTTCTCCTCCACCAGCCGCGAGGCGGCGCGGTCCCATTCCTGCGCGAGAACCATTGCGAGGGCGGCGGAGAGACCACTCGTCTGTTGGCCAAAGGCGGAGGCAATTTCCGGGGAGAGCATGGCAAGAGCCCCGGCCATCGTACCTAGTACCTTCTGGGGCTCGGGCTTCATGCGCCCCTCCCCAGCGACCGCAGCAGCGCTTCATCGGTGGCATTCGTAAGCATGTAGGCAGCGTAAGCAAGCATCAGCTCCGGGCTTCGTCCATCGTCGAACGACTTTGCCCCGGTGAGCCAGATGCCCTGCGCCTTCACACCGGTGAAGACATCCCACCAGTGCAGCGCGTCAGCCTCCACTTTCAACCCGCTGGCCTGCTCGTAAACTTCGATGCTTTGCTCCTTGGAGATTAGCGAGCGGTCCCAGAGTTCGTGGCATGCCCAGGCGAAGTCCTCCAGCGGGTCGCCGAGGTGAGCCATCTCCCAGTCCAGGACTCCGTGAATGCCCTCGGCGGAGTAGAGGAAGTTGCCGACCCGGTAGTCCCCGTGAATCACGGAGACGCGCTGCGCGGGCGGGGGAGGGTTTCGGCGTAACCAGCGGATGGCCGCGCGGACGATCGGTTGGGGACTGATCTCGTTGCGGGCGACCATCTCCTCCCAGTAGCCAACCTGTTCCCCCCAGGCGGACTCGCAGGTGGGGGCGGCAACCACCGGGGCGATCTCACTACTGCTCCAGTCGAAGCGATGGATGGCGCCCAGCACCTCGAACATGCGTCGGCCGATCATCGGCCTGGAGGTGGCGTAGGGCGGCTCGCTGAGGTTACGCACGTTCGTTTCGCCGACCGTGATGCGGTCCATGATGAAGAAGGGCGCACCGAGGTCTCTCGAGTCCGATTCCAACCAACGCATCGCTGGGACCGGCACCTCCGTGCCGTGGAAGGCGCTGTAGAACGCGTACTCAACGGCCCGATCAGACTCCACGAGACTCGCTGGCGGGTCCTTCCGGAGGACAAGGGCCGCCGTCTGGGGAGCACCACTCTCGGTCCAGCTGGCGTCGAAGAGCCATGTCTCGCGGGAGGCACCGCCGGGGATGCGGGCAAGGTTCGAGATCGCCACGCCGTCGTCGCTCGGCAGCTGCTTGGCGAGGTATGCGGAGAGTTCGGATTTCACTGGGCGAATCGTGTGGCCGGCTCGGAGCGCTGTCAAACGTTCGCTCGGAAGTTAGAGAGCGCCCTTCGTGCTGGGCAGATCGCCCCACCGGCGAGGGTCGACGCGGACCGCCGCGTCCAGAGCGCGGGCCATCGCCTTGAAACAGGCCTCCACCTTGTGGTGGTCGTTCACGCCGGCAAGCGTGCGAACGTGCAGGTTCATTTTCGCAGCGAAGGCAAACGACTCGAGGAAGTGGTCGAAGAGGTCTGGGGGCATGCCGCCGATTTCACGACCGAGAAGCTTGAGGTCCAAGGCTGCGTACGGGCGTCCGCTCAGATCGACGGCGGCGAAGGCGAGAGCCTCATCGAGGGGCATGTAGGCGGAGCCTGCCCGCACGAGCCCGGCCTTATCGCCGAGTGCCTGGGCGAACGCTTCGCCGAGTGCGATGCCGCAGTCTTCGACGGTGTGGTGCTGATCGATGTGGAGGTCCCCTACGCCACGTACATCGAGGTCGAACACGCCATGTTTCGCGATATGGCTGAGCATATGGTCCAGGAAGCCGATGCCGGTGTCGGTCTCGAACCTGCCGGATCCGTCGAGGTTCAGGACGATCGTAAGGCTGGTCTCCGCGGTTTTCCGCGAAACCGTGGCGGTTCTGGGGCTCATGAATCCTCCCTGGTTGCCGGCTCTACTTCGGCCAGCGCGGCGAGCAGGCGGTCTGTGTCTTCCGGCCTCGCGGCGCTGATGCGGACGTAGTCGGCGAGGTCCGGGCGATCGTAGTAACGCACGAGCACCCCGCGTTTGCGCAGTTCGCTGCGAATCTTCGAGGCCGAGTGTGCCTTATCCACGGCAAAGAGGACGAAGTTCGACTGCGAGGGGAGCGCCGAGAGCCACCCCAGACTGGAGACGGCGAGCGCCATGCGTTCGCGTTCGGCGACAATGCAACGAACCGTCTCCATGATCTCTCCACGATGGAGGAGAGCGGCCTGGGCTGCGAGCTCGCCAGCAACGTTGACGTTATACGGCTGCTTGATGGTCATCATGGCCGCAGCGAGCCCTGGTTCGCTGACCGAGTACCCCACGCGCAGGCCGGCAAGGGCGGCCCACTTGCTGAAGGTGCGAAGCACCACGAGGTTTGGGAAGCGTTCGATCGCAGGGATAGCTGACGTGCCACCAAACTCCACGTACGCCTCGTCGACGACGACCAGGGCGTCCATCGAGCAGAGCGCTTCAACCTCGGCAAGCGAAAGGCTGTTGCCAGTGGGGTTGTTCGGCGAAGTCAGGAAGATCAATCGAGCGCCGCGTTCAACGGTGCGGCCAATGCCCGCGACATCGACTGCGAATCCGGCGGTTCGCGGCACTTCCACGAAGCGCGTGCCATTCACCTTGGAGAGGAAGCTGTACATCCCAAAGGTGGGCGATGCCGTGACCGCGACCGCAGGACGGACGAGACGCAGGAGAATGTCGATCAAGTCGTCCGCGCCCGAGCCGGCCAGGACCTGCGCGGCATCCACACTTACGTATTTGGCGATGGCTGCTCGCAAAGCCCCCTGGCCGGGATCGGGGTAGATGTGCAGGTCGGCCGCGCTGGCAGCGGCGCGCACAGCGGGGTGCGGCCCGTAGAGGTTTTCGTTGGCATCGAGCTTCACAAGTTGCGAAACCGGGATGCCGATCTCCGCGGCCAGCACGTCAAGCGGCTTCACCGGCGTGTAGGCCTCGAGGTCATCGAAGTCCGGGCGGAAGTAGCGGCGGGAGTCCACGACTAGCGGCCCTGGATCCGCCGCTCAACGGCGTGAGCGTGCCCTGTCAGTCCCTCGGCGCGCGCGATGACACTGGCCGCGCGCGCAAGCTCATCCGTCATCTCCGCAGGGATGTTCACCACGCTGGTGATCTTCAGGAAGTCGCTGACACTGAGGGGCGAGCTCCAACGAGCGCTGCCGCCCGTGGGCATGGTGTGGCTCGGGCCGGCAGTGTAATCACCGATCGCTTCGGGCGAGGATTCGCCGAGAAACAGGCCCCCAGCATTTCGCACCTTACCGGCGTAGGCCATCGGGTTCTCAACGAGCAGGCAGAGGTGTTCCGGGGCGTAGTCATTGGCGAGGGAGATGGCGTGATCGATGTCGTTGACGAGGATGCAACCGCCCCGGTTTTCCAGCGCCGCCCGGGCAATCTTCGCGCGCTCCATGTCCTTTAGCTGACGCTCGATCGCCTTCGCGACTTCATCAGCGAGGAAGTGCGAAGGGGTGAGGAGGATGGGGCTGGCGAGTGGGTCATGTTCTGCCTGGGCGAGCAGGTCGGAGGCTACCATTTCGGGGTCGGCGCTCTCATCGGCGATCACGACGGTCTCGGTTGGCCCGTAGATTGAGTCGATGCCGACGTCCCCGAAGACCTGCTTCTTGGCGATCGTGACAAAGAGGCCGCCCGGCCCACAGATCTTGTCGACCCGCGGGATGGTCTCCGTGCCGTAGGCGAAGGCGGCAATGCCCTGCGCCCCGCCCGCCTTAAACACGCCATCCACGCCGGCGATGTCGGCGGCGACGAGTTTCGACGCGGGGACTGAGCCGTCTGGGAGCACCGGGCTGGTTATGTACACCTCATCGCAGCCCGCCACGCGCGCCGGCACAGCGCACATGAGTACCGTGCTCGGCAGAGGAGCCGTGGTGCCCGGCACGTAGATGCCGATGCGCTGGATGGCGCGCGTCATCTGGCCAAGCCCGTTCTGGTTGAAATCGAAGGAGGCGCCGCGCATCTGCTGCTCGTGATAGCTGCGTACGCGACCGGCCGCGAACTTCAGCGCATCAACGAGTTCCGGGCTTACAGCCTCGTAGGCGGCACGGGTCTCTTCAGCGGTCACCCGCAGGGCATCGGAATGCCCACCATCGAGGCGCGAGTTGTAGAACTGCACGCCATTGTCCCCATCTTCGCGGACGTCCCGGATGATTCGGCGGACGACCTCCTCGGGCGAAAGTTCGGCGCCAAAGGTGCGGAAGGTAGTCTCGCGGATGGCCATGGGAAGCTCTTCAGTTTCGAGGGGTTTCCGTTCGAGGAGAAGCTTCTTGCCCTCTTCGGCATTGCGGATTATCCGCATCCCAGGTACCTCCCTACAGCCGCGCGCGCCGCAGCCGTGGCTCGTTCCACAAAGTCTTCGATCTCTGAGCTCGTGATGTGGGCGATTGTCTCATTCAAGAGGTCTGGTAGCGAATCGAGAAAGGAGCCGAGCGTTTCGCCCTCTTCGAGCCCGCCGAGACGCAGGTGGTTCGAGATCATCGTGCGCATGCGCTCCCAGTCCATCTCGCGCGCGGCCACATCCGAGCTCACCTGCCGCCAGCGCTCGAGCGTTTCGAGGTCGACGAATCCGGCGTCGATGCCCTCCACGGTGCAGCTCAGGGCGTCACAGAGGCGTGTCTTCAGCTGTGGGTCGGTGCCGTACTGCCGATCGAGATCGAACTGGAGGAGGCGGTCCATCACGTTCGCGCGCATCGTCCCGCCAAGCGCATCGTGCTTCGCAAAGAACTTTCGGTAGATGCCGGTGATGTACTGCTCATCCATCACGAGGTGACTGATGTAGCCCGCAACCCAGGTACGGGTCTCGGGAGAGACGGCTTGAGGGTCGACATAGCGTGGGTTCGCCGCGAAGAAGCTCGCGACAGAATCCTGGTGGTCGGGGCCATTGAGGTCGAAGAAGTGTGTACTCAGCCGGTCCTGCCGGGTGAGTACGCGAATATCGGGGCTGGTTGCGCCGAGCAGGTAGTGGCCCGAAGTCGGCGCGAGTTGCTCCGAGTCGAGGTCGAGCGCGATCTGCCGCGCGACCACCATGTGCAGCGTGATCGGGGGCATTAGCGGGTCTGCCGGCTGCGGGCGTTTCGCGCGTTCATCGAGAGCCATGATACGACCCCGCGGCGAACGCTACGCCGGGCGAGAACCAGCCTCACTCGCAGGGCGCAGCGTGACCTCCGCCGCGTTGAGCGACCGCCGCTGGCCTGTGCTATCCAGCACCACGAGCGATCCGTCTTGGGCGATGCTTTCGGCGCGCGCCACGAAGGGCAGACCCGAGAGCGGCGTGACGACCACCTCGCGACCGAGCACGAGGCTGGCAGCGCGGTAGCGGGCGATCGCTTCGGCGGGCGCGAGTTGGAGAGCGACCTCGAGTTCGTTGCAGATCGCCGCCAAAAGCGCTTCGCGTGAGACGTCGCGTCCCAGTTCGCGGCGGACACTTGTGGCGATGTCGGCGAGCTCCGGGATGATAGTTGGGTCGCCGTTCACGTTCACTCCAATGCCGACCATCGCGAATCCCTGGCCCTGTGCCAGTTCGGCGTCGATGAGCATCCCGCAGAGCTTGCGCCCGCCGGCCCAGAGGTCGTTCGGCCACTTGATTGCAGCTTGCACCCCTAAACCCGTGACGGCACGACAGACGGCGAGGGGCACCAGTACGGGCAGCCGTCGATGCGTATCGAGTGGGCTGCGAAGGAGGAGGGTGAAGTAGAGGTTCTCGCCGCGGGGGCTTTGAAAGGTGCGGCCCTTGCGACCGCGTCCCGCCGTCTGCTCTTCTGCCATCACCAGCGTCCCGTGAGGCGCTCCTTCGTCCAATTCGCGACGCGCTACAACCATCGTCGAATCGATCACCTCGCGGAAAACCATGAAGCGGCCGACATCGACCGTAAGGAGTGCGCGATGGAATGCGGCGGGGTCGAACTCAGCCAGCGGTCGTCTCCATTCCCGGGGCATAGAAAAAGGGCCCTGCAAGTATGCAGGGCCCAAAAGTGCGTAGCTAAGACCGGAGTCCTAGGAGGAGGTCACCCCCCGCGCTGATGTCCGGCCTGAACTACTACTGTGATCGTCCATGCGCATCACCTCCTTCCTTAACGAAAAGAGTACGTATCCGTGGAGGGATCGTCAAGAGGTCGATCTCAGGGGAGCGGACGGCGGTTAAGGTCCAACCAGGCATCCGGGTTGGCGGGTTCGCGTCACCAACTCGGTCGCCGCCGAAGACCGCCGCGGACCGGCGGCTCCATTTGCCCTTCGACCACCGGTTGGCACTTCGGGCACCACACGGTGTGGCGGATGTCCACGCCCTGCGGGCCGCTGCGCAGACGGCTGTAGCAGCGCCGGCAGGGCTGGCCGCCGCGCCCGTACACGTACATCGCTGGGCGAAAACGCACGTTCAGTGAATTTGGTTTGCCGACGCTGCCGCGCAACAGCGCCTGCGCCTTTTCAATGACCAGCGTCACTTCGGCGTCCGAAAGCTCGCTCATCAGTCTCCAGGGGTTGGTGCCCGCATAAAACAGGGACTCGTTCTTCCAGATGTTGCCAATGCCCGCCAGTGCCCGCTGGTCCATGATCGCGTCGCCGACGGTAAGTTCGGCGGGGGTGGAGTCTCGCAACCGCCGCAGAGCTTCCGCCGGGTCGAAGTCCTCGTCGAGCAGGTCGGGGCCGAGGTTCGCGACTGGCCGGTGGAAGGCGAGCGCTCGTTCTTCCAGTAGTTCGATGACCGGTGAACTGAAATTCACCACCGTTGCGCCCTCGACTTCAAGCACGAGCCGCGCCTCGCGCTCGGGCAGGCGCCAGGCCTCGCCTGGGCGGTAGATATGCCAGGTGCCGTTCATCCGCAGGTGGCCGCTGAGGACGAGTCCGTTATCGAAGCTGATGAGGAGGTTCTTCCCCTGCGAGCGCACACCCGTACAGGTGGCGCCGACGATGCGGTGCACCTGGGGTACCGGGCCGGGGCCGTGGCTGCGAGCGGCGGCTATCACCTGGCCTTCGAGCACGGCCCGCAGCTTCGCGGCGAAGCGGTAGACGCTATCGCCCTCCGGCAACGGCCGCTCCTCGCGTCGGTGGCCGATAGGTGAGGCCCCGGTAGCCGACCGTGAAGCCCCCGGCAAGGAACGCTTCGACAACGGGTGAGTCGGCGGCCTGGAGGCCATCGATTCGCTCGAGCTTGAGACCGCGGCCGCCGCGCTGCTCGAACGCCGCAAGGAGGCCGGCGAGCGCGAGTCCATGCACGTTTGGGGAATCGAATGCTGGCAGCGTCGTGATCCCCCGGCCGCTGCGATCGAGATAGACGACAGGCTCGCCATCGACGAGCACGACCTGGGCGCCGGCGGCCCGTTGTAGCTGGCGGCGCTGGTCCTCCTCGCGCTTTGGCCATGGCAGCGTGGCGCCATATGGGTTCGCCGGGTCGGTTGCGGCGAGCACGACGACGCGAGGCTCCTCCGGGCGCTCGCGCTCGGCGCGCAGCCGTTCGACGGCTCCGGGAAGCGCGAACTGGGCGGCACCAAGGCCTTCGACAAAGTATCCGCGACGGATGCGGCCGCCATCTTCCATCGCCTTGAGCACGGGGTAGACCGCGCTAAAGCCACCGACGACGCCCTCGGAGGCGACGGTTTCTCGGGTGACCACGCCGTGGCGTTCGAGCAGCGTTGTGGCAAGTCGGTGCGCGCGCGCGGTGGCGCTGGGTAGCTCCTGGCCAGGGGAAGCAGTGGCCGACCAGCGTCCGGAAGATTCGGGTGGGAGGCCGCGCGTTCGTGTGCGCGGCGATGGTGCGGCCCGCTTCGGCCATGCAAGTGCCCGTACCGGCGCGAAGGTATCGTTGGTGACCGCTCCGGCCCAGGCGAGTTCCCAGAGGGCATCGAGCACCTCCCGCGCGGGCCGCATGGTGGATGGCACGAACTCGGTGAAGAAGAGCGCGCCACGCCGCTGCAGCAGTTCGAGGATGGCCGCTTGAAGCTCTGTGGTGTCCTCTTCCGCGGGCATTGCGGCGAACTCGAAGAGGCGTTCGCGCGGGACAAGGGAGACCCGTCCGTCGTCCTTGCCGAGCCGCCCGCGGCCCACCCACGCCACTTCGCCCGCCGCGCAGAGTTCATCGAGCAGCCGCGGCTGGTAGCCCGAAACGCGCGCGGGAAGGAGATCGCGTTCGAGCACGGAGGCAGGCAGGGCTACCCCTTCGAGCTGAGCGAGCACCTCGCGGAGGCGCTCCAGCCCGCCCGCCGCGCCGCCAACACCCTGCCATTTGACGGCGAAGCGTGCGAGCGCCGCACCATCCACCGCCTCAACCTCGCGACGCAGGCGGGCCAGCGAACGCCGCCGGAGCATCCGCAAGACTTCGGCGTCACACCATTCTCGTTCCACACCGCCCGGGCGGAAGTCGCCGTGAACCACGGTGGCAGCCGTTTCGAGCGACTGTAGGGCTTCGCGCACCAGCGACTCGGGGACCGCCCAGCGTTCGCAGATGGCGGCCGCGACGAACGGCGAATGTGTGCGCGCGAAGCGCCCGGCGAGGCCCTCGAGCGCGGCGCTTGTGGGCTTCAGAA
>JBDSEP010000299.1:0-10864 GCA_039919985.1 Tepidiformaceae bacterium
GTCCAGCGGCGCATCCGCGGTCTCGCTCGTGAAGGCGTCGCCGAAGCCGAGCTTGTTGTCGCCGGACCATTCGAACTCGACCCCACCCGCGGCCGCCTTCGCTGCGCTGATAAAGAAATCTGCCTGACCGATCGCGAATCTGAGATTCTCGCGATCCTTCTCGCCCATCCCAACCGCACCGTCTCAGCAGACGAGATCATCGAGCGCGGTTGGGGCATGGACGCCGATGCCCGCTACCTCCAGATCCTCCGACGACACGTATCCAACATCCGCCGCAAGCTTTACGACACCGAAGCCGCACTCAGCGTTCGCACAGTGCGAGGCACCGGCTACCGCTTCGACCTCAAGCTGGTGAGCTAGGCTCGCCCACGGTAGTTCGCATCGGACTGATCGATCCAGCAGTCCGCCATTCGGTGCTGGTAGCCATCTGCGGCGTCCAGCGGAAACTCCTTCACATACGGCCAGCCCAGCGCGACCACCCGCTCGCTGACGAAATTCACGCCGGCGTTGAGGGCGAGCAGCTTCCGCTGTATCTCGAAGCCGATATCGCGGCGCTGATCTTCGTTGAGCTCGCTCCGCTGCGATTCGATGAGCTTGTCGAGGGCCGCATCACGCACCGGGAACGTGTTCTTCGTGCCTGAGCTATGGAAGTACGGGAAGACCCAGTCGTCGAGGTCCACCCAGCCGTTATCCGGGCCCGCCGCCCACGGAGCCTGGCCACTCAGCAGCCGCGAAATCAACTCCGAAATCGGCACGGGGTAGACCTTCAGGTTCAATCCCAGCGTCTGCTGAAGCTGGTCGCGCATCAGGCTTCCCATTCGCAGATTCTTCTCCGCGTCGTTCAACACAAACAGTGGCAACTCGTCCGGCACCTTCTGCGATGCCGAAAATGCCGCCAGCAAGGCCCGCGCTTCGGCGATATCCTGGGCCCTGCCGTTCGCTCCGGGACGGTAGCCGGCAATCGTCGCGAGTTCCGCCTGGGGCAGGCTCCAGCGGGTGATCGGCCAGCTTACCCACGGGTTCACCTCCCCCGAACCGGCGAAGAACTGCTGAAGCATCTCACGACGGTCCAACGCGATACTTACCGCGCTTCGAAATCGCACATCGTTGTAGGGGAACTGCGGCAAAAAAAATCGCATCCCAAAGAACAGCGACCGGCCCACCGTCGATTCCTGTAGAGCGGGGATCGCTTTCCGCAACTTGTCCGCCTGGGGTCGACCCACGAAGGCCACGTCCAACTTCTTCGTCCGCAGCCCTGCCTCCACTTCCGCGTTATCTTTCGGCTGCAGCACCGTCACGCCATCGAGGTTTGGGCGCCCGTTTCCTCCGTGCCACTTCGGATTTCGCGCCACGCTCGCGAACTTCCCTTCGGACCACTCAACCCAGCGGAACGCCCCGCTTCCCACTTGGAAGTCCGCCGCGAAATCCCGTCCCTTATCCGTCAACTCCGGGGCCACGATGAAAGCATTGACGTCCGCGAAGGCGTTCACAATCGCCGCCTGCGGGGCCTTCAGCTTAATCTTCACCGTGAGCGCTTCCGCATCGGTGACTTCGATCGCCTCGATGTTCGCCCACTGCGCCTTCCGCACGAATGACGGGTCCCCGTCGATCTGGCGACGAAGACTGAACTCCACATCCTTTGCCGTCACGCTCCGGCCGTTCAACGGCTCCCGGTCGTGCCAGCGAGCCTCCGGGTTCACCCGGAAGACCAGCGTCTGCGCATCCGGCTGCTCCGGCAACCCAACCGCAAGGTCGGGCGCAAGCTTCCCGCTCGTCATGCTTTCGAAGCTGAGCAGGCGGCTGAAAGCGAGCGACTGCTGGCCGTAGAACGGGCCGGCCTGCGTCTTATGCGGGTCCTGCGAAGCGTCCCCCGCCACGAACCCGGTGTAGCGCAGCGTGTCACCGCGCTTCCCACGCTGCGTGCCCGAGCCGCCGGATGGCTGCGGGGCTGGCGTCGACGACTCTCCCTCGGCTGGCGGCCGCAGCGGTCCGGAGGCCGGTTTGCCGCTTCGGCAACCAGCCGCCGCGAGCCCGACCGCGCCCGCCGCGGCCCCGCTCACTCCGAGGAACCACCGGCGATTGCCCCGTTTGCTTGCCAACCTGTCTGCCGCCATTCGGGAGTCCATACTAGCTTCGCCACCTCTTACGAACCGCAATTTCGGTTCAGGGGGCAACAAGGAGACGCCCCATGCCCGAACCACTCTCCCCCACGGACGTCGCCGCCAGGACCGGTTCGCTCGGCGGCTGGAACGCAAACGGCAATCAAAAGCTTACTCGCCGCTACACCTTCGGCAGCCACATCGAGGCGATCGGCTTCGTCGTGCGCGTGGCCATGGTCGCCGAGGTGCTGGACCACCACCCGGACCTGCGTCTTGTCTACAACCGCGTCGAGCTCGTGCTCTCCACCCACGACGCGGGAGGAGTGACCGCGAAGGACTTCGAGCTTGCGGAGCGCATCAACGAGCTGGCCGCGCAGGCGTAGCTCCAAGCCGCGCTTACCCCCGAACCGCGTGACGGATTGCGGGTCGGCACCTCCCTACCTATGCTGAGTGAAGGATTTTACCATCGAGAGGACGCTCTCTTGACCTACTCCATTATCGAAACGTGCATCGGCTGTACGGCCTGTACGAAGCGCTGCCCTACCAACGCGATCACCGGCGAGCGCAACCAGCTGCACGTCATCGACCCCACGCTCTGCATCGACTGCGGGGCCTGCGGGCTCGTCTGTCCGCCCGAAGCGATCATGGACACCTTCGGCGAGATGTGCCGCTCCCTGAAGAAGAACGATTGGCCCAAAGCCGTGGTTATCGAGGACAAGTGCATCGGCTCTGGCTGCGAACTCTGCATCAACATCTGCCCTTTCGACGCACTGAGCCTCCAGCACACGGGCCGTATCGATGACTTCTTCGGCGTCAGCACCGTCGACGAAAAGAAGTGCACCGGCTGCCGCCTCTGTGAGGACGTCTGCGGCTGGGACGCGGTCCACATTTTCCCGCTGAAGGAAGAGATTCTGAAGCCGTGGGAATCGCTCTCCGGCGAAGAGCAGATCCTCGTGGTGCAGGCTCGCAAGGCGCGCACCGCCTAGCTAGGCCCCCGCAGCCGCCGTATTAGAGTGGACCCTCTGCCGCCAGGATTCGCCCGAGCAGCAGCGATGCCGAGCCATCAAACGGCAATGCCCGCACCTGCATCAACTCCCGCGCCAGCCGCACCCCTTCCCACGCCGCTGCCACCACCTTCGGCGGGTAGGCCATCGCTTCCCGATTCCGGGCGAACGTCGCTTCGTCGCGCAGACGTGCGTTCAAGCTCCAATCGGCCATGACGTCGAGGTCGAGGTCCACAAAGGAGATCTCCCGCCGTTTAACCACGCTCGGGAGAGCCGCGTCGCACTGATACTCAACCTCCCGACCGAGCTCATCGAACGAGACAAGTACGCTCAGCGGAATATCCAGCCCGAAGTAGCGCAGGCAGTGAGTAATCCGTGCCCCACCCTCGCTGCGGTGCGGCGGCTCCGCGTAGTAGACCACAACCCAGCGTTCCCCGATCGCCTCCACGAGATCGCCGCGCCACGCCGGCTTCGCCTGCCCGTCGTACTTCAACTTGCGCGTCGTGACGGGATTGCGCAGCGCCTAACCGTAACCCGTCACTTCGAGCGCCGCCCGCAAGCCCGATTCGATCGCTCCCTGGATCCAGGCGTGCGCCAGCGAGGCATGCTCACCCGCGAAGTGGATGTGCCCTTCGGGCGCGATGATGCCCCCGTGCAATCGCGTCTGCTGGCCCGGCTCGAACATTGCGAACGCGCCGCCGGCGTACGGGTCCTGGTGCCAGACCTTCGAGGCGCCGACCTCGAAATGCCGGGGTGCGGACTCATGGACAAGCGCGACATTCTCCAGCGCCTGCGTGATGCGGTCGGCGGCAGTCAACGCGCCCCAGCGCTCCGCATCCTGCGCCCAGGTATAGCTCGCCAGCACCACACCCCGCCCCGTCTCTCGGCCATGCTCGGGATAGTAGATCGCCCGGATCGGCAGGTCGGTCACACTTGCCCCACCGACGATCCCGTCATCCTCCTCCCAGAACCGCTTCCGGAACTGCAGGAAGATCTTGGTCGATTGGTCGTAATGGAGCGTACGAATGGCGCGTTGCTTCTCCCTGCTGAATGGCGGAGTGACTTCGATATGGCGTAGCACAGAGAAAGGGAGCGCAACGATCATCGCGTCGCCCTGCATCGTCCGCCGATGCGCATCCGTCTGGTAATGGACGCGCACGCCCTCAGGTGACTGTTCGAGCGCAGTGACTCGCGCGCCGAAGTGCAGGTCACCCGCCAGCCCCGGCAGAAACGCGCGCGGCAACTGATCCATGCCGCCCGGGATCGTCACCACCTCGGTAAACCAGCTACCTGCCTCCTCGCGCAGCAGTTCGAGGAAAGCGCTGTTGAACAGCGATTCCATGTGATTCACGAGACCAAAGAGTTCGATCTGAGTCTCACTCCACCCCTGCACATCCTCGAGGAACTCCCGCAGGGAGTAGCAGTCGTACTCCTGCACTACCCCCGCCCAATCGCCGGCCACAATGCGCAACAGCAGCGGCGCTAACGCCTCTTCCCACGCGGTCCCAACGGAGCGCTCGGCATCCGCAGAGTCCAGCCCCAGCGAGCGCGGGTCCGCCTCGAACTCCCTGCGCGTCGCCTTTTGCCCCATGAAGCGCACAAACGCCGCGGGGTTGTTCATCGTAAAGGGCGCAGTTTCGATGCCGAACTGATGCACGTAAGCGTGTGTCAGCGCGTGCGCTCGGGGGATGCGCATCGCCCCGGCTTCGGCATGCAACCCTTCGCTGAACGGCTCGCGAAGCGTCCGCACCCGGCCACCCACGCGTTGCTGCGCCTCGAGCACCGTCACTCGGTGGCCAGCCCGCTTCAGTTCGTGCGCCGCCACCAGCCCGGCCATGCCCGCCCCCACAACAATGACATGGAGACCGGCCTCGCCCGCCGGTGCCAGGCCGTCGCGAATAACCTCAAGATAGCGCGCCTCTCCGGCAGTGGTCATCTGGCGTGCCCCCCGCTCATGGCCGCTTAGCTCCCCAGCTATCCCAGTAGGTCACCGCTTCCACAGGCAGACGCGGGCCAGCCCCGAATCGGCCCATCGGCCAGCCAATCGGGATCATCGCCGCCGAATGCGCATTCTCTGGAATCCCCAGCAGTTCGCGCACGGCCCCTTCGTTATGCCGGTGGAGCGTCGTCATCACCGTGCCCAGGCCCAGAGCTCGGGCCGCTAGCATCAGATTCTGGATCGCCGGGTAGATGCTTGAGCCGCTGGCGATCCCCGTGTTCACCGCCAGCAAGAATCCGCACGGGATGATGATCGCTGGCGCTTCGTGCAGGTGGTCCGCGAGGTACTGCCCCGCGGCAGTGGTGCGCGCCTTCGAAGCCGCCTGTTCTGCTGTCATCTCCTCCCGCGTGGCGGCGCTCTCCGGGGCCAGGTACTTCGCCCACTCCGCCGCGTAGATTTCCTGCAGACGCCGCTTTTTTGCCGCCTCCGTAACCACGAGAAAGCGCCACGGCTGCACGTTCCCACCGTTCGGCGCGCGCGTCGCCGCCCAGAGCACCCGCTTGATCAGCGCCTCCGGCACCGGATCGGGCTTCAGCCGCCGCATCGCACGCTGCGTGCCAATCACCTCGAAGATGTCGTTCTCGATGACATTCATATCAACGACCATGCATCGCCTCCGCAAGATCTTTCGCCCATCCTACGTCTGTGACGCTGGTCCAGCATGGCGTCGCGTCGCTCTGTAGAATCGCCCTCATGCCGCTCCCTCTCGAAGGTATTCGCATCTGCGACCTCACCTGGATCATCGCCGGGCCGACCGCCACCCGTGTGCTCGCCGATTTCGGCGCCGAAGTGATCCGCGTCGAACACGGGCAATCAGTCGATGCCATCCGCCTCGGCCGCCCCATCGTCGGCGAACGCACCACGCTCAACAACTCCGGCTTTTTCAACTACTTCAACCGCAACAAGAAGAGCATGCTGCTCAACGTCCGCCACCCCATGGGAACCGACCTGCTGCGGCGGCTCATCGCCGAGAGTGACGTGGTCATTGAGAACTTCTCCAGTGGCGTCATGGAATCCTGGGGCCTGGGCTACGAAGAGCTTCGGGCACTGCGCCCGGACATCATCTACTGCGCCGTTTCGGGGTTCGGCCATACCGGGCGGGATAAGGCGTTCACCACCTTTGGGCCTACCGCCCAGGCGCTCAGCGGCCTCTCGCTCATGTCTGGGCTGCCGGGCAGGCCGCCCGCCGGCTGGGGCTTTAGCTACCTCGATCACACCGCCGGCTACTACGCCGCCATTGCCATCATGATGGCCCTCCACCACCGCAACGTTACCGGCGAGGGCCAACAGCTCGACCTCTCCCAGGTGGAGACGGGCATGATTCTTGCAGGCCCGGCCATTCTCGATTCCAGCGTCAACGGGCGAAGCTGGCGCCGCGAAGGCATGCCCCCCGGAAACCGTGCGTGGCAGCCGGCCGTTGCGCCCCACGGGGCCTACTCCTGCGCTGGCGAAGACCGCTGGCTCGCCATTGCCGTCATGAACGACGCGGAATGGGAGGCGCTCATCCGCGCGATGGACGAGCCGCAGTGGGCTCGCGACCCCAAATTCGCCACGAACGCGGACCGACTCGCGAACCAGGACGAGCTAGACACGCGAATCGAGACCTGGACCTCGGAATTCGAGGACTACGAGGCCATGGAACTGCTCCAGGCCGCTGGCGTCCGCGCGGGCGTCTGTCAGAAGGCAAGCGACCGCTTCGAACGCGACCCGCAGTTCCGCGCCCGCGGTTGGTGGACCTCCCTCCCCCACGCCGAACTCGGCGAGGCAGAGACCGACGGAGTCACGCCCAGGCTCTCCGTTTCGCCGGGCGCACCTCGCTTCGCCTCCCCTCTCCTCGGCGAACACACATGGGAGGTCCTGCGCGAGGTGCTCGGCATGACAGACGAAGAGATAGCCGAACAGGACGCCGCCGGAGTCCTGATGTGAGCGGTCCACTCGCTAGGCTTCGCGTGCTCGAATGGTGCGACGAGCTTGGACAGCTGGCCGGCAAGTTGCTTGCCGATATGGGCGCGGACGTGATCAAGGTGGAGCCTCCCGCGGGCTCCTCGGCGCGCGCTGTTGGACCTTTCGTGAAGGATCTGCCGGGCTCAAATCGGTCCCTCAATTTCTGGTACCACAACACCAACAAACGTTCCGTGATCCTGGACATCGAAGGGAACGGCGCGGAAGCCGCGCTCTTTCGCAACCTCGCCGCGCACGCGGACATCCTGCTCGAAGACCGCCGCCCGGGCCTGTTGGCCGAGCACGGCCTTTCTTACGCCGAACTCTGCGCCGCGAACCCAGGCCTCATTCACTGCGCGATCACGCCATTCGGCCAGGATGGCCCCTGGGCGAACTACGCCTCATCGGACCTCGTGGCACTCGCCCTGGGCGGTCCCATGATGATGAACGGCTACAACAGCGAGGACGTTCCCGGGGCGCCCCCGATCCGTGGCCACGGCGACCAGGGCTACAACACCGCCTGCCACTACGCCGTGCAGGGCACGCTTGCTGCACTCCTCTTCCGCGACCGCACTGGCGAGGGGCAGTTCGTCGATTGCTCGATGCACGAGGCCCTCAGCAGCACAACCGAAGTCGGCCTCCCCTACTGGTTCTCCGCGCGCAAGGATGTCATTCGCCAAACCGGACGCCACGCGGCCGCCACTCGAACCGACGAGTGGCTGCACCAAACTGGCGACGACCGCGGCATCATCATCTACGGCGTGGGGCGCGATAACGCGAGCTGGAAGAAGATCAAGAGCTGGCTCCAATCAGAAGGCTTCGGTGCGAACTTCGATGAGCCGCGTTTCGATGACCCTCGCGCCCGCCAGCAGGCCCGCGGCGCGCCAGAGGCGGCCGAGATCATGGCCGAAATGGGCCGCTTCATCGCCTCCCAGGACTCTGAGACGATCTACCGTGGCGGCCAGGAACGTCGCCAGCCCTGGGGCGCAGTCCGCTCTCCGGAAGAGAATCTCGCTGATCCTCACTGGGCGGACCGTGGGTTTTTTGTCGGGGCCACCGGGGAGGGCCTCGATGAGCCAGCCCTCATGCCAGGCGCGCCCTACCAGTTCAGCGCCACTCCGTGGGAGCTGCGCCGCCCCGCGCCCCGCCTCGGCGAACACTCCGCCGAAATTCGCCAGGCCGCCGCAGACGGGCGCTGGCCGTGAGCCCGCGCTAACCGAAATGAAACGTGAAGCTTTCGCCCTCGCGGGCTGACCGTACCCCCATGAGCGTTTACCATCGGTCGGGACCCTTAACACGCTGTTCATTCGGCTGTGACAGGCCGGAAACAGTACAGCGCAACGCTTTCGCGGGGTGATGGAATGGCTGCAACCGTAAAGTTTCCCGAGACCGCAACCGTGTACGAACTTCTACGCACCAGGCCCGGCGCCATGGAACGCCTCCAATCGGTAGGCGTCACGCGAGAACACTTCAGTTTCCGCATCGACGACGCTGCGCGCGCTGTCGGCCTCCCCGTTGAACGCCTCGCCGCTATCGCCGAGGAACAGCCGGTGGGCGCGAGCTAACTCGCCGCCCGCGCTCCTCACGGAATCTGCAGCACTTGCCCGATTTTCAGGTTCTGGCAGTTCGCGTCTAGGCCGTTCTTCGCGATCAAGTCCGAAGCCTTCACACCCTGGTTTATCGCGATATCCGCGCAGGTGTCCCCCTGGCGGACCGTATAGCTCCGACCGCTCGGCTTCGTTGTTGGATTGCTGGTCAGACCGCCGGTGGTCGTGGGGGCGGCCGCCTTTGCAGGTATTTTCAGCTGGTCCCCGATATGCAACGCACTGCATTCCATCGATCGATTCGCCTTCTGCAGGTCATCCACGGAGATCCCGAACTGCGTGGCGATCGTCCCGCACAGGTCCCCGGACTTCACCACGTAGTTCTGGGAACTCGTCGGCGTCGAACTCGTCGGCGTGATCTTCGCGCTCTGGCCCCCAGAGAGAATCACCTCATCGCCGGTAATCTGGTAGAGCGTGGGATTCTGCACCGGCGTCGAACTCGGCACCTTCGCCGGGTCCGTAATCCGCTGCCCCTTCGCCGCCGGCCCCTCGCCGCCGCCACCGCAGGCAACCAACAGGAGGCCAGCGAACGCCATGAAGAGTAGAGCGGCGCGAGGTTTCGGCATCGAGGTCATGCTAGGTGCGCGCCTATCCCCGGGCAAACTGGCGCAACAGATCCTTCACCACGGCCAGCGCCAGGTCACCCACGCGGTCGAGTTCCCGCTCGTCGATGTCGTTCGCCACGTCCCCCGGCGAGTGGATGCTCTCGAATTCCCCCGAGAAGAACCAGATCGCCGGGATTCCGGCCTGCTGGAACGTCTGATGGTCGCTCCCTGAATTCGTCGGCAGTTCCGAACGTTTCGCATCGATACCCAGCCCTTTCGCCATCTCCAAAGCGGCGCTCACGCCGTTCCGGTCGCCGATCAGCTCCACCCGGCTCCCGATCCCCGTCACATCCAGGTTCACCATTGTCTTCGGAGAGTGCCCTTCGGCGCTAAGTTGTTCCAACATCGCCGCGCTACCAAACAAGCCAGATTCCTCCGCGCTAAAGGCGGCGAAGCAAACTCCCGAATCCAACCCGTCGGCCGCCATCGCCCGCGCCACCTCGAGGACGTTGGCCGTGCCGCTCGCGTTGTCGTTCGCCCCTGGCGCATTCGGCACCGTGTCGTAGTGGCCACCCACCAACACGTCGCAGGCGGCTCCTGCTGTCCTGCGCGCCAGCACGTTCAGCCCCTTGCTCGGCGCGTTCCCACTGCTCGCCAGTTCGAATCGCTCGCCTGCCTTCGCAGCCTCCCGGATGGCTACGCCGTCTTCGCCGGCTGCCCCGAGCACGGGGAACTTCGCCCCTGTCGCGGTCCTGCCATTCAGCTGCCCATCGCTGGTATTGATGATCACGAGACCGACCGCACCCGCAGCGCGCACAGCATCGTACTTCTCCGCGAAAGTCAGCGTCCCCCGGTCAGCGACCGCGACCTTTCCCGTGACACTCTTCCCCGAAAGGCCCGCCTCATCGGCGATCCCCACAAAAATCGCCGACCCCGAAACGTTGCCGCCAGCGCTCCCGTCCATCGTGATCGCCTCGAACCTTCGGCCCGCAACCGTCAAGGTTGCGGCGCGGAAGCGATCGCCGGTGTAGCTGAATTCCGGCTTCTCGACCGCGTACCCCCAGGAGGCGAACTGAGCGGCGATATACTCTGCGGCCCGTCGCTCTCCCCCGCTCCCCGCCACGCGCGGACCGATCTCCGTCGCCAGCGCCCGCACATGAGCATTCGCGCGACTCCCCTCGTGGCTCGCCGGCCCGATTAGGTCTTTTGCTGCGGCGGCCGTCGGCGAAACGTCCTCCGGCGTTACCGTCACGGCGCTGGTAGCGGTCGCGCCCGTAGTGGCCGGCGCCGCCGCATGGTCTGAGCAGGCGATCAGCAACGAGGCGAGCAGGAAAAGAGGGAGGAAACCGGGTTTCACAGGGTCGAGCGTAGGGCGGAAGCGGTACAGCCCTCGTAAGCCGAAGTGGAAATCAGTGCTAGCGCCGCCCGAAGAATCGCTTCAGCCGGCCCACCGTCGTGGGCTGCGCGCGCTCGTAGGAGATCGGCTGGCCACGCCAGTAGTGCCCGGCGGCATTGCTCCCGGTAGCCGCGCCACGCGGCGACCTCCGAAACGAAAGCAAAAACGCGCCGAGGAAGATAACGACGCCTGCAAACGATGCCCAGATGAGCGGCGCCAAGAAGTTGGAGAGGAGCAGCCCGGCGACCACAAGGCCCGCCCCCAGGAAGAGCAGGT
>JBDSEP010000007.1:0-4494 GCA_039919985.1 Tepidiformaceae bacterium
CAA
Source organism: Tepidiformaceae bacterium (assembly GCA_039919985.1). Classification (GTDB taxonomy): domain Bacteria; phylum Chloroflexota; class Dehalococcoidia; order Tepidiformales; family Tepidiformaceae; genus PNKC01. Next base: position 4 of record JBDSEP010000007.1, read on the forward strand.
CTGACGGTGCCCGATCATCTGCGAGGCCGCGTCATGAGCATTTTCTTCCTCCTCTTCGCGGGCTCCACGCCGATCGGCGGCTGGCTCACCGGCACCTTCGCCGAGATCATCGGCGTCCGCGCCACACTCGGCATCGAAGCTGGCATCTGTGCAATCGGCGTAGCCACCGCCTACGCCTACCGCCTCATGCACAGCGAGGCCTTCGCCGAGGCAGCCCGCACCAGGGCCGCGGAGCGCATCTCGCTCGGCGCACGCTCGGGATGACGAGCTTCTGCGCCCAGGGCCGATCACACTCTGTTAACCGGAGACGGCGATAAGCTATACCGGCCCCAGCGTGGGCTAGGGGATCGATCCAATGCCTACCGATCACGAACTTCTGCTGACTCGAGTCCGCACAGATTGCAAGCGCCTGGCGGAAGAATTCGCCGGGGTCTTCAACATGGAGACTATCGAAAAAGTCGCCGAAGATTCGCTCGAACGCCTGGAATCGACCGCCAGGCTACCAGAGTACGTGCCGCTCCTCGCCCAGGCCCAATTGGAGGGGACGATGCCTAAGCAAAGCCCTGAAGTGCTGTTCGTTTGCGTCCACAACGCCGGACGCTCCCAGATGGCCGCAGTCCTAACGAGCCACCTCAGCGGCGGCCAGGTGAATGTGCGCTCCGCCGGCTCCGCTCCCGGGAGCGAGATCAATCCACGCGTCGTCGAGGCGATGTCCGAACTCGGCCTCGATCTCTCGCAGGAGTTCCCCAAGCCCCTCACCGACGAGGTCGTGCGAGCCGCCGACATCGTTGTCACGATGGGCTGTGGCGACGCCTGCCCCTTCTACCCGGGGAAGCGCTACATGGATTGGGTCGTCGATGACCCGGCAGGCCAGCCCCTAGAAGGCGTGCGCCAGATTCGAGATGACATTCGAGGGCGCGTCGAGGGAATGCTCGCCGAGTTGGGCATGAGCGTACCGGCGAGCGCGTGAGCAGCATTCTCTTTCATTGCAATCCAGTGGACACGTTCGACCTCTTCGCCCTGCCTGCATGGGTGCTGCGCGAACGAGAGGCCGGGCGCGTACCTGATGAAGCCACCGCGGTTGAAGTCATCCACCGCGATCGCGAGATGGACGGCTCCTGCCGTTGGTGCGGCTGCCGCGACAACGAACGCCTGGCGCTCGGCGCCCACACTCCATGATGCTTCGCCCGCGGCCCGCCTTCGCGCCCTATCTCGCCGAGGCCCTTGGTACCTTTGCGCTCGTCTTTGCCGGGCCTGGCGCCGCGGCTGTCGATGCCGCCAGCGGCGGTGCAGTCTCCGGCGTCGGCATCGGAATGTCCTTCGGACTGATCGTCATGGTGATGATCTTCTCCATCGGACACATCTCTGGCTGCCATATCAATCCAGCGATCACTATCGCCTTTCGCGCACTTGGGAAGATCGAGACGAAGCGCGCGGTCGGCTATATCGCTTGTCAGCTGGCGGGTGCGGTGCTTGCTGGCCTGGCGATCATCGCCATCGTGGGCCACAAGGGCGACGCCGGAGCCACCACTCCGCACATCAACGGCGCCGATGCGGCCTTCTGGTCGGAGCTCATCCTCACCTTCTTCCTCGCCTTCGTAATCTTCGCCGTCGCTACCGATGACCGAGCTCAGGGCGCCTTCGCCGCGATTGCTATCGGCGGCTACGTGGGCTTCGCCGCCACCGGCTGGGGTCCCGTGGCCAACGCCTCGATGAACCCCGCGCGAACCTTCGGCCCCGCTGTAGCGGCGAACGTCTGGGATTCACACTGGGTCTACTGGGTCGCCCCGATAGCCGGGGCCCTGCTCGCCGCCGCCGTTTACGAACTGCTGCGCGAACCGCACTCCCCCGGCGCTAGCCCCAGCTAGAACATGCTCGTGATGCCGGGCGGGAGCGCACGGCTGCCGAGTGGAGAAGTGAGCGCCGCTCCGAAGGGCGGGCGGTTCGCTTCAACCGGGCCTTGGCGAACTACGCCTGGGCGATCGAGGGCTCGCCCTCGCCGTTTCCACCCGAACCTTTGCCGCGCCGTCGAGCAATGAACTTGCCGATGTCGTTGTTCTCCCAGGCGACCAGGATCTGGCTGGCGATCCCGATGCTGCTGTACGTCCCGCAGATGATCCCAACGAGCAGCACGATGAGGAAGTTGCGGATCGTAACCCCGCCAATGAGGAGCATCGCCAGCACCGTCAGCACAACAACGAAGGAGGTGTTGATGGAGCGCGCGAGCGTCTCCGTCATGCTCGCATTCACCGCCTCTTCGAACGGGATGTAGGGGTCGTTAGTAACCGTCTCGCGGATGCGGTCGAACACCACGATCGTATCGTGTACCGAGAAGCCGATCACGGTGAGCAGAGCCGTAATGAACGCCGTATCCACTTCCGTGCCGTAGAACTCGCCGAGGAACGCGAAGAGGCCCAGCACTAGTACCGCATCGTGCATGACTGCCACGATGGCGGCGGTGCCGTAGCGCCACGGGTTCGGCACCTGCCGAAAGACGATCGAGATGTAGATCAGGATCGCCACGCAGGCGGCCAGCACAGCGAGCGTCGCGTTGCGCGCGATTTCGCTCGAAACCGTACTCGAAACCGTCGAGAAGTCCTTCCGGTTCAGGCTACCGAAACGCTCACGCAGCCCCGCTTCAAGCTGGTCTATCTCTCCGGAGGGCACGGGCCCGGCCGCGTCACCAAGGTTGGGTGCGTTCTGAAGCTCGCGCGTGCGAATCACGAAGCACTGCGTGCAACTCGAACCGCTCTGCCCCTGAATGCGCGCCTCTTCGTGCCCGAGCTCTTTCAGCCGGGTTCGCAGGGCATCCTGGTTTACGGTCTGCTCCGTGAATTCGAGCGTGAACGATGAGCCGGATGTGAACTCGATGCCCGGTTGCAGCTGCCACAGCAGTAGCGCCCCGGCCGCCAGGGCGAAGAGGATGCCCGAGACGAGGATGTACCACCAGCGTTTGCCCGCGAAATCCAGCATCTCTACTCCCCTCGCGCTTCCGCGGCGGCTCGGCGCGACCGGGGTGTGGTCTGTTTCGTCTCTTCCGCGTTGAAGAACCAGTGGTTGCGAGCCAGCGGTGTGCCCAGCACCATCTTCAGGAACGTCCGCGTGACCGTAATCGCCGAGAACATACTGATGCCTACGCCAATTGCCAGCGTCAGAGCGAAGCCCTTCACGAGCGAAGCGCCGAACTGGTTCCCGAACCAGTAGAGGATAAGGCAGGTGATAAGCGTCGAGACGTTCGAGTCCCGGATCGAGGTCCACGCGCGGCGGAATCCGATATCGATCGCCGCGTTCAGCGTACGACCGCGCCGCAACTCTTCCTTCATCCGTTCGAAAATCAGAATGTTGGCGTCCACTGCGATCCCGATTGAGAGCACGAACGCCGCAATGCCCGAGAGCGTCAGCGTAATCGGCCAGAGTTTGAAGACCGTTAGCGTGAGCGCCGTGTAGACCATCAGCGCCACGGAGGCGAGCACCCCGGGGAGGCGGTAGTAGAGGATCATGAAGAGCATGACCGCGAGCAGACCGACCTGGCCGGCGTGCACCGAAGCCAGCACCGAGTCCTCGCCGAGCGTGGCGCTCACTTCGCTTGATTGGATGATCTTGAGGGGGATTGGTAGCGCACCATTATTCAGCAGGTCCGAAAGCTTGGTGGACTCCGAAAAGCTCGCCTGCCCGGTAATCTGCCCCTGCCCCGAGATCACCGAGATCACGTTTGCCTGCGAGATTACGGCGTCGTCGAGCGTAATCACCAGCTGGTTCTGAGCGCTGCCATTCGGGGCGTTGACGGCCCGCGTGGTGATCTGTTCGAGCAGCTTGGCGCCCGTGCCCGTCGTCTCGAAGCTGATGGCGAAGGTCGTCCCCTGCCTCGTCGGGAAGGTGTTGTTCTTCAGGTGCTGGCCGGTCATCGCCACGGTCTGCTTCTGGCCGTTCACGTCGATTACGCCGGTGGCATCCTCGAGGTTGCCCGCGGCGTCGAACGTCTTGAACTTCAGCGCAGCCGTTTTCCCGACCTGCTGTTGCGCTTCCGCGAGCGTAACGCCCGGGATCTGCACGACGATGCGGTTGCCGCTCGCCTTCTGCACCTCCGCCTCGCTCACACCGAGCGAGTTGACACGCCGCTCGACCACGTCCTTCGCGCCATCGATCGCCTTCGAAAGGTCGCCGTCGTAGTTCGGAGGCGGGTCCGCTTCGAGCGCGAGGTACGCGCCGCCCCGCAGATCGAGCCCGAGGCGCATCGTTTCGCGCTCGTAGCTCCCCACCTTGATGCCCTTGCCTTCGGGCCAGAAGTCGCCGGGGAGGTAGCGGTTCGGGTCGCTTGGCCACACCGCCACAAGGGCGAACGTTGTGAGCGCTAGGACGCAGAGAAAGATGACGACGGTTTGAGTACTACGCACTTGGTTGAGAAACCTCGCCGACGTTCCCGTCGGTGCGCACGGGCATCGCATCGGGGGTCGGTTCCAGGGTGGAGAGACGGCGGGAGATGGCGTCAGC
>JBDSEP010000013.1:0-9536 GCA_039919985.1 Tepidiformaceae bacterium
AGACCGAGCGTTCCGGAATCGTGGGTTCGTTGGGGGCGGATTCGGCAGCGTGGTAGCGAGGCACAGTGATGCTGAAGGTCGTGCCTTCTCCTACTTTCGAGCTCACACCAACGCTTCCACCTAGGCTTCGCACGACTTCCTGGACGATCGCCAGGCCAAGTCCGCTCCCGCCCTCTTTGCGGCTACGCCCGCGGTCAACGCGGTAGAATCGATCGAAGATGCGATCCAGGTCGGCTTCCGGGATTCCCACGCCGTTGTCGCTCACTTCGAACTCTATCGTTGCGGGGCTGGTGATCGTCCGGATGATCACGTGGCTGCCTTCGCCGGCGTACTTGATGGCGTTGTCTACGAGATTGGAGAGGGAGCGGTAGAGGAGGTCCGCGTTGACATCGATCTCCAGGCCAGGGGCGGTAACTGCCTCGAGGCTTACGTTCCGTGAGGCGGCGAGAGATGCCAACTGGTGGACGACTTCACGCGAGATCGCATCCACGGCGACCGGTTCGTGGTCAGGAGATTCGCCATCTTCGCTCGAGAGAAAGAGAAGGTCCTCGCTGAGCCGTGTGAGACGATCCGTCTGGCTCTTCACGGTGTCCAGCAGAGAGCGGTACTCCTCTGGAGTGGCGTCCGCGTCCATCTCGGTCACTTCGATGTTGGTGCGGATGGCGGCCAACGGGGTGCGCAGTTCGTGGGAGGCGTCCTGGACGAACTGCCGCTGGCGCGCGAAGGACGTCTGGATTCGGTCGATCATGGAATCGAACGTCTGGGCAAGTGCCCACAACTCGTCGTGAGGGCCCTGGTGGTTGATGCGCCGACTGAGGTTCGTCGCGCTGATCTCGGAGGCCACCTTGGTGATGTCGCGGACGGGCCGCAGCATCATCCCCGAGAAGACATAACCGCCAACTCCCGACGCTAGCGCAAGCCCAACTACCGCCAGCAAGGACCAGTTGCGCAGGCGCAGAAGATTGTCCGAGTAGATCTGATCCTCGGCGTGCTGGAGGATCAGACGCGGAGTGACGACGGGCGTGAATCCGCTGATCGCCTGACCTGGCCCATTCCGCACCGGCTGCCACTCGATCTCGTTGATGCTTTGATAGGAGACCACGTCTGGCTGGTCCAGGCGCACGGCGATATTCAGGGCGACAACAAACGCGACCCCGAAGACGAGCAGGAGGCTCGAATACCAGACCGTGAGCCGGAACCTCACGGTCTTCGTGAATTGCGGCATGTGCACCCTAGAGGACATACCCCTTTCCGCGAATGGTCTCGATGAGCTGGTCTTCGAAGCTTTCGTTGAGCTTGCGCCGGAGGTTGTTCATGTGCACTTTCACCGTCTGGGTGAAAGGGTTGGCGTGCTCGTCCCAGATGTGCTCGAGGAGCTCTTCCTGGGGCACCGCGCGGCCTTCGTGGCGCGCGAGATAGTAAACGAGCGCGAACTCCTTGGGCGTGAGGTGGATATCCCGGCCCTCGCGCTTTGCTCGATTGGTATTCGGGTCCAGCTCCAGACCCCGCGTGTTGAGCACCGGCTCGCGGACGCCACCTTCGCGCCGGGTCACGGCCCGAATGCGAGCCTTCAGCTCACTGAAAGCGAACGGCTTCACGAGATAGTCGTCAGCACCGTGATCCAGCCCCTCGATTCGCTCCTTGATGGAGCTGCGAGCAGTCAACATGATGATCCCGCCGGAGAAGCGGTCCTCGCGCAAGCGCCGGCAGACTTCGAGGCCGTCCACTTTCGGCAGGTTCAGGTCGAGGCAAACCACGTCATAACTGTTAATGCTGGCCTTCTCGATCGCCTCCTGACCATCAACAGCCTTGTCGACTGCATAGCCCTCTTTCAGGAGGCCGCGTTCGATCGCGTTGGCGATCGCTTCTTCATCCTCAACAACTAGCACCCTCATGCCGGCACTCTCCTTCTGTCTTTCCACCGTAGTCCCTCGCTGACGAAGCGAAGGTAAAGATTCGGTGGTTCAGGCGCGGATCGAGGGAGCGGGAGGTTCGAACTCAACAGGTTTGTGAGTGACGTAGCGGGAGACGATTTCGCTGGTGTCGTTAGCCTTCAACTGGCGAATCAGGAACTCAAACTTCGATTCCAGCGCCTGACCCAAGATCGCGCGACAGTCCGATGGCAGCTCCCACGTGCGCTCCTTGTATGGCCCCCAAACTTTCTTGCGCGTTTTGTAGAAGAACTGCGAGTCGGTCTCTCCGTCCTTGCGCTCCGCCGCCAGCTCTTGTCTGGCGTAGTCCTGCATTTCGGCGAGCAGGTCCGGGGGGAAGGCGGCGTGGTCGAGGAGAATGTTCTGGAAACCGGTGGCCAGGTGAATCTCTGCGGTATCGACTGTCGGGAAGCGGTTGAAAAGCTCGTCCGGAAGCGTGCTCGCACCGTGCTGGACCGCGCCCGCCATCCCGTAGCGCTCGCGTGAAACCCGCGAAAGCTCGCGAAGAGTCTCGAAGTCGATGGCCACGGAGGCGATCGTGCCATCTGGAAGCGGGATCCCGCCGTGACTCGTGCCCGTTTGTACGCTGACCTTCGAGATGCCTTCGAGATCAGGCCCGACGAGCGCCCGAAACCCGTCGACGTAAGTCGTCAGCTCCTCGACCGTGCTGTTGTTCTTGCCCACTTCACCGATCTCGCCGCCGATCGAGATCGTCACGCCCCGGGGCTCGAGTTCACGCACGAGCTTTGCGAGGCGCGCCGTCAGTTGGGAGTTGGGCAGTTGCTGCTCCGCGACAGCGTCGAAACTCAGGTCGACGAGGGTGGAGGCGTCGATGTCGATGCAGTAGAACTGGGCCGCCACCGCCTTACGGATCAACTCTTCGAGGGCCGCGGTCTCACCTTCCGGGTCCGTCGCGAACTTCGCCGCGTTCGCCTGGAAGTGGTCTCCCTGGATGAAGACTGGCCCGGAATAGTCTTCGGCAATGGCTGCGGCCAGGACGACCGCCGCCAGTTCGGCAGGTTCCTGGTGCGTGTACCCCATCTCAGAACGCGCCAATTCGAACACGGTGGCCGCCGACCCCGTCGCCTTCATCGCTCGGAAGAGCGCGCGCGCCGTGTCGTACGCCATCCCTCGTATGTTCACCGCGGGTACCGTGAATCCAGAGACTTCGCCCCGTCCGCGCGCGGCGTACAGCCCGGAAATAGAAGACGGAACGGCCCCGAGTTCCGGGGCGGCAGCGTGGATTGCATAACGCGCTAGGAGTTGTTCTTCGGTGGAACCGAAAACGGCGAGTCGAACCAGGCTATCGATCTGCTGGCGAACCGCTCGCGGATCACGGAGCGTTGGGCGGGACGACGAGAAGGTGAGAGCGGCGGCCAGGCTGTCATGCATGACGCCCATTCTAACCATTCCACTCTTGCGGCGGGGGCAGAATGGGCGCTACAGGCCAGTGCAGTGGCATAACGTCAGGCGGCCGCTTCCGCTGCGCGGGCCAATTCTCGGCGGCTCAACCGCCGTTCGAGCATGTATCCAAAGCCGCGCACGTTGATGATGTAGCTAGGGTCGGCGGCATCCATCTCGACCTTTCGCCGAATACGGCGGATATAGACCTTGACGATCTCTTGCGCCTCACGGTCGGAGTAGGTGTAGTCCTGCACTGCCCGCAGTATCTCCACCGGGCTGACCACTTTACCGGAGTTCTTCGCCAGGAAGGCGAGGATTTTGAATTCGGTGGGTGTGAGCGGGATGGTTTCGCCATCACGCACGGCCTGGCAACGGTCGAAGTCGAGCGTCAGGTCGCGGACCGTGATGGTGCTCGGGCCATCTTCCGCCACTTCCGCCGGGGCGGGAGTCCGGCGGCGGATCAGCGCGCTCAGTTGGGCGCTCAGCATTTCGCCGCCGTCGGTGTCCCGCAGGCAGAGATCGGCGCCCGCCTCGAGAGCCAGGCTGAGCCCGTGGGTGTGAGGCCCTGGGGCAAGCACGAGCAGAGCGGCGGTAGAAGCGCGCGACACTGAACGAATGAGCGACAGGTCTTCGTCCTGGCGGGGATCGATGGCGAGGACCACAAGGTCCGGGTCGAATTGCGTGATCAGGCGTTCCGTTTCACGGTCGTGCGGACGTTCCGTCGTGGTGAAACCGTGGCGGGCCAGCGCCGGCAATACGTCGGAGGAGCGGTAGTCCCTCGTGTGCGTCACAAATGCGACGGAACCGCGGAAACTGTCATCGTGTCGGTCTGCCATCTGTCCAATCCTCCATCCCGGTTTGGGCCAATCCCAGACCCGGGTAAACTCGCTCTGTGTCGAACCGGCGCGGTGAGGCGGGCGGACGACAAAGGTGCTACCTAACTATGTTCGGCAGGTATCGGCGCACTCGTAGGCCAAACGAGCACGGGAGGTCGAAAACGTGGCTCGCCGGAATCCCAGCCAAAAGTCTGGCGATTTGAGGGTCAGCAAAACGCCCGGCCGTCTCTGGCCGGGCGTCGGTGTCTGCTGTCCCGCTCGTATCAGGCGGCGTCTGCCTGGAGCGACCGTCGGAGGCGCTTTACGGCCTGGGCGTGGAGCTGACTGACCCTGGTTTCGGAAACCGAGAGGACATTGGCGATGTCCCTCATCGTCAGGCGCTCTACATAATATAAAGACACAACAAGCCGTTCGCGTTCGGGAAGATTCTGCACAGAACGTGCGAGATCTTCGTAAAGCTCCTTCTCTTCAAAACTTCGGGTGAAATCGATGTCCTCGTCCGCCGTTGGCATTTCCGCCGCAGGGAACGAATCACCCTCGCCATCGTTCTCCAGCAGTCTGTCGAGGGAGACAGTCACCCAGCGAGAGTTGGAGTGAGCCTGGCGATACTGCTCAAGGCTGATGCCGAGGTGTGCCGCGGCCTCGCGGTCGTTCGGCGAACGGCCGAGCACGTTCTCCAGCTCGCCCTGGGCGCGCTGCACGTCGCGGGCCTTTTGACGCATGGTCCGGCTAAGCCGATCCATTCGTCGAAAAGCGTCGATCATCGAGCCGCGAATCCGCTGGACGGCGTAGGCATAGAAGTTCGTGCCCTTGGACGGGTCGTAGCGGCGCACCGCTTCCACGAGGCCGCAGGTGCCATAACCTATCGCGTCTTCGAACTCCAGCAGTCCCGGGATTTCGAGTGGCAAAGAACGGGCCACTCGCCGCACCAGCGGAGCATATTGCATAACGAGTTGCTGCTGCTCTTCAAGTGAGAGCCGCTGAGGCGGCGAAGCCTCTGTTGCTTCGATCTCTATGGACGGCCATTGCATTTTCGCTGCTCCCCCGAACAAGCACCCTAACGGCAACCGGTCTCCATGGTTGTCGATCTGGTGAGCCAATTGTTCAGGGTGAGCCGGTGACAGAACAACGTAAGCGGGGTGACGCGAGGGTGGTGTTCCGGTTGCGACGGAGGGCGAACTAGCGACGGAAGCAAGCAGAGCGCCTTTTTCGGCGGTCCGGCGTCGTAAAGACCACCTCGCTCCGCATAACTGATATAGTGCGAAGTTGAGCTGCGATTCTGCGGGGCCCGTCACCAGGCCATCTGTGTAAGGATTGGCCCGAAGGAGGCGTGCGTGCCGCATCAGGTTGTCGTGACGACTGGAATCGGTCGCGTCTCGGTTGCCAGCCCACAGAGTGGTGGGGCCTGGGACCAACGGCTGGTGCGCGAAGCTGGCGCATGGCCCGCCTGGCGACCCGGCCACGCTCAACTGGCGCTCTCCGCGGGAGGACTCCAGCCCACGGGCGAACTGGAAGTCGTCAATCTCCAGGGCGAAGGGTTTCCTTCTGAGTTTCGCGTGCTTGCGGGTGACGCAGAGTCGGCGATCGCCCCCCGGGTCCCGCACTATGCCTCATGGTCGCCAGATGGCGGTCTGCTCTCGGTCGTGAGCAGAGCGGGCGAGACCCTCGGGCTGACCTGCTTCGAGTCGGGCGGAGGCGTTAGGGGCGAGACGGTCACCGGCGCTCCTATCTTCAGCACCTGGACACACGATTCGAGGCACCTGCTTGTGCACGCCGGCCCACGCCTCGTCTTGCTGAGGGCTGATTCCGGGGTGGTCGTCCGTACGATCAGCGAGGCAGCCGCTGGCTTTCGAGCGCCCGCCGTCTCGCCGTCCGGCCGGTTGGTTTACGCCGAACCCCGCGACGGCGCGCTGGTCGTTGTGCAAGCCACTCTAAGTAGCGACGAGAGCTCGGAGCTCGCGCGGTTCGGGAGCGGGGCCGTGCTTGGCTTTCGGCCCGGCAGCGACGATCTCACGGTGGGATTGGCCTCCGTCCAGGAGTCCGGGGCCCTCTCGGAACTCATCCTGCTCGATCCCGACGGCGGGCAAACACGGCTCTCTCGCGGACCTTATGTCGCGTATTCTTGGTCGCCGTCTGGTTCGAAGCTCGCTCTTGTGGTGCCTTCGCAGAGCGGCGACGGCCGCCACTACGTGCGTCTCATCGACTCCGCGGGAGAGGAGCTCGGCGCCTCTGAGGCGTTCGTGCCCTCCCCGGATTTTCGCATCTGGTTGGCCTTCTTCGACCAGTATTCGCAATCGCATTCGATCTGGGACGAAGCAGGAGAGTACCTGCTTGTCGCAGGAAGGAAGGTGGAAGACTCCGTGCATGCGAGCCTTGGCGATGCGCAGGGTGACCAGGTTTTCGCCTGGCGCGCGCTACGAAGCCAGATGTTGGAGCCCGTGGCCCACGGGCAAACCGGCTTCTTCAGTCGGTCGGGTTCGGTGCTCCCCTGAGGTTCCGCGGTTAACGGGCGGTAATCCACGAAATTGCTGGCCCGATTGGCGCGCATGTACACTCGTCCAATCCCGCCCGGTGTCCCTGGCATGAGGTGTTCTGCTTCCATGGAGATCCCCCGCGAACAGCCGCAGCCCAGCGCGGGCGAGCGGTCGGCCCGTTGGGCTGTACTCGTCTTCCTCATGCTGGCCATAGTCACGCTCGCCTTTGGGCTCGGCTACCTGGTCAAGGACCTGGACGGCGGCTCCGCGCCGTCGTCAGCTGTGAGCGCGAACGGGGCGACCCCAGCAAACGGCGACGCCGTCGGCGCTTCCATCATCGATGAGATCGTGCAGATTCTGAAGTCGCAGTACGTGGACAAGGATGCCCTCGACGCCCAGGCGCTCCGCAAGGCGGCGATAGCGGGCGTAATTGCCTCGCTGAACGACTCCCACACGGAGTACCTGACGCCAGCGGACATCAAAGCTGGGGCGCTGAACCTCGATTCGACCTATGACGGCATCGGCGCCACCGTCTCCGATGCGAGCGGCCCGGTACAGATCGTGGCTCCGTTCCGCGATTCGCCCGCTGAGAATGGCGGCGTGCGCGCCGGAGATACGATCACCAAAGTGGACGGCGAACGTACCGACGGCTGGACGAAGGAACAGGCAGTCCAGCGGATCCGTGGCACGAAAGGCACGAAAGTGGTGCTCGAAGTGAAGCACACTGATGGCCAGTTGGAGACGCTAACGATCACGCGTGGGGAAATCCCCTTGGAGAGCGTTTTTTCGGAGCCCAACCTTGCGCTCATCCCCGGGGAGAGTGGCAAGACCCTCGTCGACCGAACGGGAGCGCCGATAACCGACATCGCCTATATCAACATCTCCCAGTTCCATGATCGAACGGCCGCCGAATTGAAGTCGAAGCTGAAGGATGTGGAATCGAAGTACAAGGGTCTCGTGTTGGACCTGCGGGGCAATCCTGGCGGCCTCCTGAGCGCCACCGTCGAGGTGGCCGACGAATTCCTGAACAGTGGCACGATCCTTTCTGAGCTCGATGCGGGTGGGAAAACGCAAAGCTGGACCGCGAAGTCTGGTGGGCTCGCTACGAAGATCCCGATCGTGATCCTGCTCGATAAGGGCAGCGCCAGTGGCTCCGAAGTGTTGGCCGGCGCTCTGCACGACAACGGCCGCGCGACCGTGGTTGGCACCCGCAGCTTCGGGAAGGGCACCGTGAACCAGCTTCAGCCCCTGAAGAAGTGTGGCGACCCGGCAGGTTGCGGCGCGCTCTACCTTTCGGTTGGCCGCTGGCTCTCGCCTAAGGGCGAGCAGATCGAGGGTGTTGGCATCAAGCCTGATATCGAGCTCCCGATGACGCGCGACGAGTACATCGACCACGGCGACATTCAGTTCTTCAAAGCGGTCGACTTGCTCCACGGCAAGTAGCCCACGCGCTACACTGGATAACCAAAGGACGGCCTCGGCTGCACCGCGCAGCACGGGGCCGTTTGCTTCGTGAGAGATGTATGAGCGACTCGACCATCGCCCAGAATCGCAAGGCGCGCCACGACTACGAGTTCATTGCGAAATTCGAGGCGGGCATCGTGCTGACCGGACCCGAGATCAAGAGCGTGCGCGAGCACAACGTTCAGCTCGTGGGCTCCTATGCCCGCGTCAGAAACCGTGAAGTGTGGCTGCAGGACGCGCATATCGCGCCTTACCTAAACGCCGGCTATTCGGCCCACAACGCCACCCGCGATCGTAAGCTCCTCCTCCACAAGAAGGAGATCTGGCGCATCAACGAGATGCTGGGAGAGAAGGGACTGACGCTCGTGCCGCTCTCCATGTACCTGGTGCGCGGCAAGGCCAAAGTGGAACTGGGAGTGGGCCGCGGGTTAAAGCGTTATGACAAACGCCAGAAGCTCAAAGAAGCCGACCAGAAGCGGGATATGCAGGTCGCGATGCGCCGCAACGCCTAGGACTCCAGCGGCCGAGCGACGGACCGGTGTGCTATGATCGCAGGCAATTGGGGACGAAAGGATTCGACAGGAAGCTAGGTAGCCGGATAGCAGGCCGAGGCTGGGTTGTCACCCTCGTTAATCAGGCGACCCAAAAATAGTTGGCAATCGTCAACTCGCTCTCGCTGCCTAATACGCAGTGACGTTCGCCAGTTCCCTCGCCCTGGTGGGGTTCTAGCGAGCGACGCAATGCCAGGGTGCTGTGGTACGACGCCGATACGTACTGCCTAAGATTATCGGCTGGCCGGTCAGCATGGGGACCACCACTGTAGCTGTCGGCGAGACCCCAATCGGTGGGAAAGCTTGTAGGATAATCCGGAGCTGAACTTGTCTGGACCGGGAGTTCAACTCTCCCGCGTCTCCACCAATATCCGAATCTAGGGCCCAAGAAATCGGGCCCTTTCTTGACCCTCCATTTGACCCCTTCACCTACCCTACAGGTCTTCCCTAGGCGCCACGCCTTCGCGGCCTACCGGACAAGCCGGAAGCAACTTCTTAGCTCGTTGACGAACAGCTCGGGTTGCTCGAAGGCCGCGAAGTGGCCTCCCTTCTCCGGCTCGTTCCAGTACACAATGTTCTTGTAACGTTGCTCGGCCCAGCGCCGCGAGCAGAGGAAGATTTCCTTGGGGAAGATGCTGCAGCCCGTGGGGATGGCGACATCGCCGCCCCTCCGCGCACCGAAGCTCTCCCAGTACAGCCGGGCCGACGACGCTCCGCTGGCGGTGAGCCAATACAGCATGATGTTGTCGAGCATCTCGTCCCGCGTGAGCGCATTCTCGGGATGGCCGTTGCAGTCGGTCCAGGCCCAAAACTTTTCCAAGATCCAGGCCATCTGACCGACGGGGGAGTCGACCAATCCATAGCCGACCGTTTGCG
>JBDSEP010000061.1:0-3283 GCA_039919985.1 Tepidiformaceae bacterium
CACTCCTGGAGGTGGGCGATGGCGTGGCGATTGGCGAAGGTGCCGTGGTTCCTCAAGACCTTTGTCGTGGTCGGGGCGATGGTGGCGTTCGGCGTAGTTGGCAACATCCTTATCGGCGTCTACTTCGAACGGACGATGCTCGAAGAAGCGGACCCACTCCTGGGGCTAGCCCTCGTCACGAGCGACGAACGCGGAAGTGCGGGCGGTCAGCAAGTTGTACCGGCCGCGGCTGTGGTGGTGGAAACGCGGCCAACGACGACCGTTGAGGCGACCGAGTCGCCAACCCTCAGCGGGAGCGCGGTCGTAGTTGAAACGCCTCGCGGGGCGGCGGTAGTGCCAACAGCGACCGTACAGCGAGCAACGGTAGCCCCGGCGACTTCGCCACCGACAGCCGCAACAAGCACGCCGCAGCCCCCAGAAACGGCGGGACCAACCACGGCGAGCGGTCCGGCGCTCTTACTCCGGGGCACTTTTAGAGATGGAGCGCCCGGGCATCATGGAAGCGGCACCGCGAAGATCGGTCGCGATGGCGCTGGCAAGCTCGTCCTGGTGGTCGAGAGCTTTTCGGTCACCAACGGGCCCGACTTGCACGTGCTCCTTGGCCCCGAGAGCGCCGGCGGCGGAAGCGGAATCGACCTGGGCAAGTTGAAGGCCACGGATGGGACATTTAGTTACGCCATCCCGGAAGGCACCGACCTCGCCCAGTTCAAGTCCGTGACTATCTGGTGCAAGTCGTTTCCGACGATTTTCACATACGCACCGTTGGAGGGTTGAGATGAACGCATCACCGATTCCGCGAGCGGCGAATCCTCTTGAACGGCTGGCGAACGCGGCCCCCTCCGGTCTGGTGCCGGTTGTCGCCGTTGCCGCGAAGTTGGCGGCGGCCGCGATCGCGGCATCCATTGCGGTGAACCAGTCGTACGACGAAACACAGGTGTTCGCCGCGTGCGTCGCTGTCGTCGGTTTACTGACTGCGCTGCCGGGGCGCGGAACGATGCTCCGAGCCTGGAACGTCTTCGGCGCCGCCATGCTCACCTTCGCCGGTGCGCTGCTGTTCAACGTCTCAATCGGCCCACTACTGTTGTTGGCGGGGGCGGTTGCACTGAGTTGCGAGCTGATGGCGAACCATCAGCGAGGCGGGAGCATCTGGCGTGCGGTAATCGCCATTGCGGTAGCGATGCCAGCGATCACCGCGCTGGTACTCGCCATCGTCTTCGTGGTCGGCGGCTGATCGCGGACCGTTGGTGGCGGGGCAGAAGCGAGCCCCGTCCGGAGCTAGAGGTCCTTCACTGCGTCCGGGAGCTCCCCGTCGCGCGCGGCATCGATCATTTCGCGCGCGCCCTCGGGGAGGTCCATTCCGTACTGGTCGAACTTCTTTTCGACCCAGGACCCGATCTGGCGGGGGTCTCGATAGGCATCCGGGCCACCGCCGCCGTCAGCCGGGTCACCGTAACGCTCGATGATGTCGGAGCGGCTGTAGGTGCGCCCAAACTTGGACATCATGCGGGACGTGCGGGCGCTTTTGCAGTGCTCGCAGGAAACGCGCAGTTCCGTATCCACCTTGCGGGTGAAGTGGTTGGTGACCTTGCCGCAGTCGGCACAGCGGAACTCGTAGATGGGCATTGCAGAATTGTCTAGGGCGCCGCTCTCGTTGTCGATCTTCGCAGCCAGTCGGACCTCGCCGGAGTAGCTCGGTCACCGCACCGGCAGATCAGTCCGGTATTTCGAGGCCGCGGAAGTGCTCGACCCGGGCGGCTTCGCCGTTGGGGCCGAGGTCGATACTCAGGAGGTCGATCCGGGCGCGGTCGATGAGGAGTTCGTGCCTCTCGCAATACTCCATGGCGCACCTCCACATGCGTTGCAGCTTCGCGGGCGTGAGCGACTCGGCGGCGGCACCGCGGAGTTCTCGCCGTGTGCGCACTTCTACGAACGCGAGGTCCGTCCCGTCCTCCGCCACGAGGTCTATCTCCCCTGCAGGGGTGCGCACGTTGCGAGCGAGAATGCGAAGCCCCTCGGCCTCCAGGCGGTGGGCGGCTACGCGCTCGCCGAAATCACCCAGCGCTTTGCGAGCGGTCACCACCTGAACGCCTGTTGCGCGACCGGAGCGTAGCTGTGTCGATGAATGGCGCAGGGGCCGCGTTCGCGCAGCAGTTGGTTGTGTTGAGGGGTTGGATAGCCCTTGTTCTGGCAGAAGTTGTATCCGGGGTAGCGCGCGCACATCTCCGTCATCAAGGCGTCGCGGGCCACCTTCGCGACGATGCTGGCGGCCCCGACGCTAATGCTCAGCGCGTCGCCGCCGATGACCGCGCGAAGGTTCGGCAGAGGGAGATCCAGGGCGTCGGAGATGATTGCGTCGGGCTTCACGCCTAGCTGTTCGAAGGCACGCAGCATGCAGAGTCGCCGCGCTGGGAGGATACCGATGCGGTCGATCTCTTCGTGCGAGGCCCAGCCAATGGCGAACGGCACGGAGGCCCGGATGAGCGGTGCCAGTTCGTCCCTGGTCTTTTCGGAGAGCACCTTCGAATCGCGCACCTTCGGGTACCAACGAAATCGCTTCCCGGCGGGCAGCGCGACAACACCTGCGGCAACCGGCCCAGCGAGTGGACCGCAACCAACCTCATCGACACCAGCGACCCATTGGGCGCCAGCGGCCCAGGCTTCTTTCTCGAACTTCAATGTCGGAGTGGGTTTGCCACGGGCCATGACGGGGATGGTACCGCCCGCGCGCGCTTTGCGTAGCGGAGTGAGATCGGCCGTTGATGCGCGCGCGAGTCCTCTCCGCGTAGAGTGCGGGCACCCACCCTAAAACAGGAGCACTCGATGGAACTGAACGATGTCACCTACGCAGTCGACGACTCGCTTGCGTTGATCACCCTGAACAGGCCGAAATACCGCAACGCGCAGAGCTATCGGCTGCTGGACGAACTGGATACGGCGCTTGCGACGGCCGATGCGGACCCCGCGGTGAAGGTCATCGTGCTGCGTGGCAGCGGCGGCAACTTCTCTTCCGGCCACGACCTGGGCACGCCCGAGTCACTGGAAGCGCGAGCCCTCGCGGGCGTGCCAGATTCGGGTATCCGCTTTTACGAAAACTTCCGGCGCTACAACCTGGACCTGACGCTGCGCTGGCGAAACATCACGAAGCCCACGATCGCGATGGTTGAGGGCTTCTGTATCTACGGCGGCTGGATGATCGCGGCCTCCATGGACCTTGTGTTCGCTGCGAGTGACGCGAAGTTTCTGGCCGGATTGCTCGAATACTTCTCGGTGCCGTACGACGTGG
>JBDSEP010000016.1:0-13724 GCA_039919985.1 Tepidiformaceae bacterium
GCGCCCAGAACCGCGCGCTCGTCGAGGCTGATGGTTCGGCCTTCGTGGAGGTCTACGCCGGGGCCTCGGTGGAAGAGTGTGAGGCGAGAGATGTGAAAGGCCTATACGCGGAGGCGCGCGCCGGGAGCCGTCCGGGCTTTACGGGCATCGATGACCCGTATGAGGCCCCCGAGGCCCCCGAGGTACGCTGCGAGACGGGCGTCGAGAGCGTGGAGCGGAGCCTTGAGCGAATCGTGAGCTATCTCGAGGGGCGCGGGCTGCTCCCGCAGCCATAGCCGCGGATTTAGGCCAGCCGAGCGAGGCTTGGCGGACCGTTCCAGGTTTCGCCGTTGTCGAGAAGCACGCGCAGAACGGTCCCGGTGCTTTCGACAATGCCGCTGAGTTGGGCGCCGCTCGGCGGGAAGGTTGGCTGCGCCGGAACCACGACGTGTACGCCCTCGGGGAACTCCGCCGAGGCGGCGATCTCGATCGCCTCGATCCGTCGTCCTACGCTGCGAGCAAGGACCTGGAGGAGGGAGAAGTCGGAAGCGCCCTTGAGAGTGCGCATCGCGTCCGCCTTCGAAGCGAGCTGGCGTGCGGGCCGAAGATCGGCCGGAGGGGGGATCGCCTCCTCTCCGCCGCGTCCCATGAACTGGCTCACCATCCGTCGCGCGCGTGGAGCCACCTCCGCAAGCGCCTGGTGAAGCAGGACGATGTCGTCGCTCGCTTCGAAGAAGGCCATGGCCTGGGCCACCGCTTCCCGTTCAGTCATCGCCACATCCCGAGTAGTGAGTCAGGCCCGGCTCGGAAGCTGGACCTGCACGTTCCCGCGCACGCTCGGCTCTCCTTCAGCTAGCGTGACCACTTCCAGTTCGACGATCTTCTTGTCGCCTTCCTTCCGCTTGTCGACGATTCTCCCGGAGAGTGTGAGCGCCCGGTCGGCGATGTCGGGCCGACGGTAGGCGACGCGCAGGTTCGCCACCCGCGATTCAGGGCCTGCCCAGTCGCTCACAAACTGCGTCATCCAGGCGATCTTCAGCATTCCCGGGACCAGCGCCCCACCGACGCCCATCCGTTTCCCGGCCTCGATATCGCTGAAAGCGGGGTTCGAAGGGTTATCACGGCCGAAGAAGTCGATCGCCATATCCGTTGTCGGGGTGCGTTCGACGGTCGGCAGCTCGTCGTCCACGCTCACGTCTTCGTAGTAGATCTGCGTCATTCGTCGCCTTTCCTGCCCGCCTTGGGGTCGAACTGCGTGATGGTCGTCATGGCGGCGGCAACGTGCTCGCCTGCGGCGTCGTAGTAGTCGGTGCCAGAGGTCACAAGCACGCTGTAGCCGTACCTTCCGCCGAGCCGCTCGCGGATATCGAACACCTGGGAGATGGCGCTGAGCGTTTCGCCGATCCGGACCGCGCGGCTGAACTTCCACTCCTGCTGGGTGAGCAGGCCACCCGGGAGGATGAATGGTCCACGACGGTTTGGGCCGTTGTTGAACATCGCGATGATGTACGGCGGCGCGATTCCCGTGCCGTCGGCGTATCGTGGGTCTTCGTCGCCCAGCACGTCGCGCATCCGATGCGCGTCAACCTCGCTCACGGTGAGGGACACTGGGTCGCTCTTCACGCCGATCAGGGCGCGGTGTTCGTCGGTGATCAGGCTCTCTTCAGGTTCGGACAATGGGTGTCTCCAATGGCCGGAGTTTAGCATGGGCGCTCGGCGCGCGCCGCTTAGCGGGCACCGGAATACACTCGGCGCAAGCTCCCAGGAGCAACCACCAGAGGCGGTGCGGCATGCGCGTGCAGACGATCGGCATCATCGGGTCCGGGCTTATGGGCAGCGGCATCGCCCAGGTGGCTGCTTACAGCGGCCTCAACGTCACACTCGTGGACATCGACCAGAGCCGCGTGGATGCAGGTATCTCCGCCATCCGCAAGCGCCTCGAACGCGAGGCCGAGCGCGGACGCATCTCGGCTGCGGACTGCGAGGCGGCGTGTGGGCGGATAACCGGTGCCGCGGATTGGGATTCGCTGGCTTCCTTGCGCGAAGCCGAGGCTGTAATCGAAGCGGTCGTCGAGGATCTGGAGGTGAAGAGCGCCATCTTCAAGCGTTTGGGCGGAGTTTGCCGCGAGGATGCCCTGCTGGCGAGCAACACGAGCTCACTCCCCTTGAGCGACCTTGCGGCCGCCAGCGGCCGCCCCGAGCGGGTAATCGGCTTGCATTTCTTCAATCCGCCGTGGGCTCTCAAGCTGGTGGAGATCGTCTCGACGGCGAGCACGACCGAAGCCACTCTCGCCGATGCGATGCGTCTCTGCGAGACGCTCGGTCGCGTGCCAGTGCAGGTGAAGGACACGCCCGGTTTCATCGCTAACCGGCTGCTCGTGCCGTTCATTTTCGATGGCATCCATCTACTCGATAGCGGCGTGGCGAACGCCGAGGATATCGATAACGCTTGCAAGGTTGGCCTGAATCACACCATGGGTCCGCTTGCCACTGCCGACCTTATCGGCCTCGACACGCTCCAACTGATTGCGGAGAGCATGTTCGAAGAGTACGGGGAGCCACGCTTTAAGGCGCCTACTCTGCTCCGGCGCTTGGTCTCACTCGGCCACCTGGGGCGGAAAACTGGCCGCGGCTTCTTCAAGTACGAATAGTCTCTGGTTGAAGGGCCGACCCGCCACATCTCACACGGGGCCCACGACCCGAAGTACCGCGTCGATGGTGTCGCTGACGGTCAGGTCCGTGGAATCGATCCATGTGCCGATGCGGGGCGTCGCTTCCGTAAAGGCACGAAGCATGGATTCGATCTCGGCTGTGGAGCCGTAGGCGGTCTTCAGGCGCTCCTGTTCCCGAACGGTAATCGCCTCCAGTCCCGGCACAAGCACGATGACCGTCAGCGGCCAGTTGCTTAGAAGTTCGACCACCTTCTCAAGAGCGGGACCGACGACGATGTCCTGGTAAACAACGTTGAAGCCTGCCTCCAGGTAGCGAAGCGCGGCGACAACTGCGAGATCGTAGCGAAGCTCGAGCTGCCGGATCGCCTCCTCGTCCAGCGTGGCCCCAAACGTCGCTCGCCCGTTGACCACCATGCGGCGAAAGACGTCTCCGCGAAGATGCACGCTCCGGGGCATGCGCTCCGCCACCGCCTGGGCAACCGTCGACTTCCCGGCGGCGCTGGGACCGGTGATAAGCACGATCCGCGGACTCATGCTGGAGATTTTAGGATGGACGAGATCTCCTCGAGAACGGCCCGGCATTCATCGTCGTCCGTAAAGAAGTGGGGGGCCACTCGAATGCCTGCTCCGGGCCGGTAGTCCACGACAAATCCGCGCCGAATGAGTTCTGCCTTCGCCTGCTCCGCGCCAGGAAAGTCGATGGTCAAGTGGTTCCCCCGGCGCTCGAAAGACTCCGGCGAGTTGACGACCCATCCGCGCTCCATCGCCCCGTCGAAAAGGATCTGCGTCTGGCGGCGAGCCTTTTCGCGAATCGCGCTGACCCCGACATCCCGAACGATCTTGTAGCCTTCGCGCGCCTGGTAGTAGCCCGGCATGTTCGGTGTGCCCCCGGTGAAGCGGGCAATGCCTTCGGCGAAGGCGATCGGCGGCGGCTCGAAAGCGAACGGCCTCGCGTGAGAGAACCAGCCGGCGTCTCTCGGCCGCAGCTGCTCGATGAGGCGAGGGTGCGCGTAGAGATAGCCGGCTCCCGGACCGCCGCAGAGCCACTTCACTGAGCCGCCCACCAGCAGGTCGACGGCGAGCTCGGTTACATCCAGCGGCACGGCGCCCACGGATTGATAGGCATCGAGCACGACCAGCGCACCCACCTGGTGCGCCTTCTCGACGAACGGCGCAAGGTCGATCAGTTCGGCGGTGCGGAAGAGCACGTGCGAGAGGACCACCAGCACCGTCCGCTCATCGATCGCGGCGAGCAGAGCGTCGGCGGGGAAGCTGAGAGGGTCGTCCCCCACCCGTACCACCTCGGCCCCCACGCGGCGCTGCGCATCCAGCAGGTATTCGACCGTGGGGAACTCTCCTGCGCAGTGCACGATGCGGTTACGCGGCTCCTCGATCTCCAGGCACGAGAGGATTGCGGCGAGCGCATTGGTTACGTTCTGAAACATCGTCATCGATCCGCGCGGGGCGTTGATGATGTCTTCGAGGATGCCCGCAACGTTCGCCACTTCGGGGAGCCACGTATCCCAGGCGACTACCCCCTCGGTCGCCCACAGGTCCGCATACTCGGCGAGCGAATCGCGCACGCTGGCCGGCATCGCGCCCAGCGAGTTGTTGATCAGGTAGGTCTTGCTGGCGAGGATGGGGAAGCTGGCACGCCAGGCCAAAAGTGAATCGGGCATGCCCGTCAGCATGCTGGATAGCTAGCTCGCGGGGTAGTGCTAGCGGCGCAGGCCGACCATCACTTCGCCGTTTTCGATCTTCACTGGGTAGGTCTGCATATCTTCCGCCTTCATGCTCGGCTTCGGCACAAAGCCCGGAGTGGGAGGTGCCGAGAGCAGGCGGAAGAGCTTGGACTGCACGCGTCCGAGGAACGGGTGGTCGTTGTTGAAGGCACTATCGAAAGGCTGCCGAACGACTCTACCGGTGGCCACTTCGAATTTCGCGCCGTGGAAGGGGCAGGTAATACAGCCGTCCTGGATCGGTACAGGTTTCACCGGTGAGCCCGGGATACCAGCGAGCGGGAGCCGCGCGTGCGAACAGAGCGCGGTAGTCGCCGCCACGCTGTCGCCCTGGCGGATGATCAGGACGCGCTGGCTGCGCAGACGCACTTCTTTCGGCGTCCCATCCGGAAAGTCCCGGATGTTGCCTGCCTTCGTCCACCTTGCCAGCTTGGCGAAGGGGAGGATGCTCTTGGCGCGAACGGGGATTGGCGGATCGAGGCCTAGGAGCGGCGCAAGCGTCACCTGCATAAGACCAGCTGACATAACGCCTGCAGCGATCAACACAATCCCGCCCAGCGTGCTGCTGGACGAGGTGGTGGGGTCTCCCGGAAAGAACAGCATGATGACGCCGCCAGCGATCAATCCGATCGAGGCGAGGCCCCAGGTCCCGAGAATGGAGATGCCGAGGAACGCGAGTGCAGGTGACACAGGTCAGACCCCCCGGATGCGGATACTACCGTGTTTGTGCGGAATCGCGCAAAGTCCACGCTCGGTCGGCCGAGTCCACTGCGAACCGCTTGTGGACGGTCATTCGGCGAGTGCCCGGTAGCGTCGCCGAAAGTAGATCAGCGGCTCCTTGGTGGCATCGAAACTGGCCCCGACGACCCGACCGATCATGATCGTGTGGTCTCCACCGGCGACCGAAGATTCAAGGTGGCAATCAAGGTGGGCAAGCGCGCCGCGCACGATAGGGCTGCCCGTGTGCCAGTCGAGCGTCGGAACGTCCGCGCCGAGTGTGGTTCCGGGCTCGCGTCCAGATTTCGAGAACGCGTTCGAAATCGATTCCTGGTCGTCCGCCAGGATGCTCACCGCGAACACTCCGGATTCAGGGATCATCGCCGCCAGGGCGTTGCTGTTCTGGATGCTCACCAGCACGAGCAGCGGATCGAGCGATAGGGAGGAGAAGCTGGACACCGTGATGCCGTAGACGTTGGCGCCCGCCTTCGTGCTCACGACCGTTACGCCGGCGGCCCAGGAGCCCAGAGCGCCTTTGAAATCATCCGGGAGTACGTCGGTCATCGCGCGTCCCCTACAAGCTCTGCAGTGTTGGCGCCATGTCCCAAAGGGGGTGGACGTCCATTTCGGCGAAGTAGCGAGCCATCGGCAGTCCGGCGAGCAACTGGTCCATCTCTTTCGCATCGGTCGCGTCGTACACGGCAAGTACGCCAACGCCGGTCTCCCGATAGATCGCGCGTATTTTGCCCTGGTCGTACTGCCCCTTTATGGCGTGCAATTGCTCCGAGACGATCGTCTGCCACGCATCGGTGGCGATGTCGTGGGGTTGACGCGAGACCAGGCGGACGGAAAAGAGCACGAGCAAGACTCCGGGAGCAAGTGCGCGGATTATACCCAGCAGCCACTTCCAGCCGCGAATCGAACGCGTTCAGAGCAACCGATAGAAGAGGATCGCTGCAACCAGCACTCCATAACCGATGACGGCGATCTTCAGCGGCCGCCGCCCCAGTCGTCGCGCCACCCCCACGCCGAGGTAGCCCCCGGCCAGCGCCCCGACCGCCATGATGAGCGCGGGCGCCCAACGCACTGGCCCGAAGGCGACGAAGTAGAGCACTGCGGCGGCGTTGATGAACAGCGAAAGAAATCCTTTGAGCGCGTTGGAGCGTTGAATATCGTCGGGAAGCAGAATCCCCAGCACGGCGAGCGTCATGATTCCCAGCCCGGCCCCGAAATAAGCGCCGTAGACCGCGAGCAGGAATACGCCTGCCATCAGCGCGAAGGGGACATGGTCATCCCCCTGCGATGCCAGGCGGTGCGTTTGTGCGAAGCGTGCGAGGCGGTCCTGCATTGCCATCAAACCGCAGGCGAAGAGGATGAGGAAAGGCACGAGGACGTCGAACGCCTCGCCTGGAGTCAGAAGCAGGATCGCCGAACCTGCGAGCGCACCTAAGACACTCGGGGCGGCAAGCGCGATCATTCGTTTGCGCTGGGTTCGGAGCTCTCCGCGATAGCCGTAGGAGCCGCTGAGATAGCCCGGCCAGAGAGCGACGGTGTTCGTAACATTCGCTGTTTTCGCGCTATACCCCGCAGCCAGCAGCGCGGGAAAGCTGACGAGTGAGCCGCCGCCAGCGACAGCGTTGATCGCGCCTGCGACAAACGCGGCGGCCAGCAACCCCAGGGCCGGGAGTACGTCCATCGCGGCCAAACAGTCGCCGTTCGAGCAGCTACGCGCCAGCGCGTACCATCGCGGTGTGCCGCCTGAGCCTCCTCCCCTCCTTACCTTCGACCTCGATGGCGTGATCTGCCGCCCACCGTTCGGAATCAACCCCGGGAAGGGGCAGAAGAAGAGCCGCACGGGTGAAGGCCGGCGCAATCTGCTCTGGATGACAGAACGCGCGCGCTACCTG
This sequence comes from Tepidiformaceae bacterium, assembly GCA_039919985.1. Lineage (GTDB taxonomy): Bacteria > Chloroflexota > Dehalococcoidia > Tepidiformales > Tepidiformaceae > PNKC01. The sequence goes on from JBDSEP010000016.1 coordinate 7,015, forward strand.
GGACGGCGCCCAATGCCGGGCGCGCCCGACGGCCTGCGTCTGCTCGCCCAACGGTATGAGTGCCAGGTCGTCTCCGCGCGGTCGGCAGAAGCTGCGCCATACACGGAGTCATGGTTGCGAAAGAACATAGGGGTGGAGATCCCCCTCAATCTCCGTCCAAGCTGGCGCGAGAAACCGGCGCAGTTCAAGGCCCGCCGCGTGGCGGAACTGCTGCCGATAGCGCACTTCGAAGACGACCCACACACCGCCGCCTGGCTCGCCGAAATTCTGCCCGCGGTGTTCCTCGTGGATTGGCCGCGCAATCGTTGGCTGGATCTGCCGAACGTGCACCGCATTCACAGGCTCGAGGAAGCGCTCGTGATCCTCGATGGACTGGTGGCTTCGCAAGCGGAGCGGGGGTAGAGGGCCCGCCGCTATACTCCGTCGGTGGATTTCCGCCTGACCGCTGCGCAGATTGCTCTCCGGGACGAGGTGGGGGCGTGGCTAAGCAGTGTGATGACGCCGGAGATGGAAGCCTTCCCTTACTCCGAAGAGGAGGATCCCGCCCGGCTGCGCGCTTTCAACAAACTGCTCGCCTCGAAGGGATGGATCGCCCCGGCCTGGCCCCGTGAGTACGGCGGGATGGCGCTCGGCGCGGTCGAGCAGCTCGTCTTCGGTGAGGAGATGGCCTACTGGCGCGCGCCCAATGGTGCCCGCGGGCCGGCCGTGGGCTACGCCGGGCCCACAATCCAGATGTACGGCACCGAGGCGCAGAAAGCGCGCCACCTGCCCGGCATCACAAACTGGGACGTGGTCTGGTGCCAGGGTTTCAGCGAGCCGGGCAGCGGCTCAGACCTCGCTTCGCTGCAAACGACTGCCGTGCGCGACGGCGACGACTGGATCCTCAACGGCACCAAGATGTGGACGAGCAGCGGTCACTACGCCGATTGGATGTATCTGCTCGCTCGCACCGACCCCGAAGCGCCAAAGCACCGCGGAATCAGCTACTTCCTTCTCGACCTCGCCACGCCGGGCGTGAGCTTTCACCAGCTTCGTAACATTGCCGACCGGGCGGGCTTCGGCCAATTCTTCTTTGATAACGTGCGAATGCCCGCGGATGCCTTGCTTGGCGACGTCAATCGCGGCTGGTACCACGCCACCACCACGCTAGACTTGGAACGCTCGAACATCGCCAACGCTGGTGGCGCTCGGCGAACGATGGACGAGCTCGCCGCACACCTTCGCACAGCCGACACTCCGGCCACCCTCGATCAACGCCACAGGCTAGCTGAACTGCGGATCGAGACGGACGTCGCGGCGATGCTCAGCTTTCGCGTTGCGAGCATCCTCGAAGGCGGCGGCGTGCCGAACAAGGAAGCGAGCCTGCTCAAGCTCTTTCTCAGCGAGCTCGACCAGCGCATTGCCACCTTCGGGCTGTCGACTCTCGGGCTTTACGGGGCCCTGATGCCTGGTTCGCCACTTGCCCGTCTGCAAGCACAGTTCGCTCTCACCTACCTCACCACGGTGCCCCGCACCATCGCGGGCGGCACCAGCGAAGTGCAGCGCAACATCATCGCCACGCGCGGGTTGGGCTTGCCGCGCTGACGGCTAGCGCTGCGCCCGACAACGCTAAACCTGGAGCGCTCCGAGCATCTCTTCGACTGAGGTGAACTTCACTCGGGGCCGCCCCTGCTGCTGGCCTCGCCGCACCTCCAGTGCATCCAATCGGCACCAGTCGGCGAACGAAACGGCCCGTGGTTGTCTGGCGTGTACCAGGTCCGCGGCGCTTTGAGCGTCAGGCTCTGCAGGCTCGAGCGTTTTCCCGGCGCGGGCATCCTCCACGAGGCAGGCTACTGTTTCGGCCGCGTCTGGTTTGTTCGTGCCGATCACGCCCGAGGGACCGCGCTTTATCCAGCCAGTCGTGTACAGCCCGGCCATTGCCTCATTTGTCGCCGGGTCCAAGATGCGCCCGGCCTGGTTCAGGATGACTCCCCAGCGGTCGTTAAAGGGCACGCCCGGCAGGGGGACGCCACGGTATCCCACAGACCGGAGGACAAGCCCGACGGCGAGGTCTTCGGTTTCGCCCGTGGGCCTGGCTGCGATGCTGCCGGCGTCGTTCTTCGTAAGCGTGTTCTTCCCCAGCCGTAGCGAGGCTACGTGATCACGCGCATCGCCGACAATCTCCAGGGGAGAGACAAGGAATCGGAGGACGAGCTTTCGCGAACGCCCCACCGGTTCGCGCCCGGCGTAGGACTGGATCAGGTCCACCTTTCGTTTGAGTGCGCGATCTCCGCTGGCTTCCACGAACTCGAGGCTCACCAGGTCCAGCTCGGCTTCCTCGGGGCGAACGAAAATGTCGGCGTCTTCAAGGTCTCCTAGCTCTTTGATCTCCGGGTTGGTAAACGCTGCCTGCGCGAGCCCGCGCCGCCCCAATAGATGAACTTCACGCACCCTGCTGCGAGAGAGCGCTTCGATGGCGTGGTCGGCCATATCCGTGCGCGCCAACTCATCCGGCGAAAGGCAGAGGATTCGCGCGACGTCGATCGCCACGTTTCCAACTCCAACGATCGCCACCCGCTCACAGTCGAGGTCGAATTGGAGTTCGCTATACGCCGGGTGCCCGTTGTACCAGGCCACGAACTCGGTGGCCGGGTGGCTGCCAACGAGGTCCTCCCCCGGTATGCCCATGCGCTTATCAGACTGCGCTCCCGTCGCGAAGAGCACCTGGTGGTAGTGCCGTCCCAGGTCGCTGAGCGTCACGTCGGTTCCGAATTCGACGAACCCGAAGAAGCGAAAGCGTGGGTGAGCGGCGATCTCAGCGAAGCTCTTCGTCACCGTCTTGATCTTCTGGTGGTCCGGCGCCACGCCCGCGCGCACCAGCCCGTAGGGTGTGGGCAGGCGGTCATACACGTCGACCGAAAATTCCAGTTCGGTCTGCCGCAGAAGCTGATCGGCGGCGTAGAACGCCGAAGGCCCTGCGCCGATGATGGCCACGCGGAAGGCCGTGCTCAATCCTCCATCAGCCGGGTCTGGAGCGTATCGAGGTCGCCCTTGTAGCGATTGAGCTGCGCAACCACGAGGTCGCCGACGGTGAGTACCCCAATAAGCGCACCCTCCTCGGTGACCGGAAGGTGCCGGAAGTGGCCCGCCGTCATCGTGTGGAGTACGGCCTCCACATCGTCACCGGGCGAACCGCACGTGATATCTCGCGTCATCGTGGCGGCCACCGTCCGTTCCAGAAACTGGGCGTCGCGGCTCGCCTGCCGAACGATGTCTCGTTCCGAGAGGACGCCGATCGGCACTCCAGAATCGTCGGTCACGACGAGCGCACCGATGTTGTTCTCGGCGAGCACCGCGGCAGCCTCCGCAACCGTCGGCTCCGGGCCAATCGTGAACACCTTTGGTCCTTTGGATGCGAGGACAGTTTCCAGTTTCATGGCGAGTCTCCCGGGCCAGTTGCCAGCAGTTTGCCACAAGGCGGACCTTCGGCGCCCAGTGCGGAAGTGCGGGAGGACGACCGCTCTGTGCGTTCGATCTCGGCGCGCGTCCTGCTGCTTTGTGCCTTCGTGCATCCTCAGTGAACATGGGTATATGCAGTCTCGCCGCGCCGACGTGCGCAACCTCGCCATCATCGCCCACGTTGACCACGGGAAAACCACCCTGGTCGATGCTCTCCTTAAGCAGTCACACGTCTTTCGCGAAAACGAAGTGGTTGGCACCCTGATCCTCGATTCGAACCCCCTTGAGCGCGAAAAGGGAATCACGATCATGGCCAAGAACGTCTCCATTGAATATGGCGGCGTCCGCATCAACATCATCGACACCCCCGGCCACGCCGACTTTGGCGGAGAGGTGGAGCGCGTCCTGAACATGGCCGACGGCTGCCTTCTGCTTATTGACGCCGTTGAGGGCCCGATGCCGCAGACCAAGTTCGTCCTGCGCAAGGCGCTGGAGATCGGCCTTCACGCGATCGTCGTGGTCAACAAAATCGACCGTCCGAATGCTCGACTCGCTGAGGTGGTGCACGAGACCTCCGACCTTTTCCTCGACCTCGCGACTGAGGACCACCAGCTCGATTTTCCCGTGCTATACGCCAACGCGCGCGACGGCTACGCCAGCCGCGAATCGACCATCACCGATGGGAACATGGTGCCGCTCCTCGATGCAATCATCGAACACACCCCTGGCCCGTTGGGCGACCCCGACGCCCCTTTCCGGATGCTGGTGACCACCCTCGCCTACGACTCCTATCGGGGGCGGACGGCCGTTGGCCGCATTACCGACGGCGTCGTGAATGCAGCAGATTCACTCATTCGCTTCAACCACGAGGGAGAGATCTCCAACCATCGGGTGGCGCAGCTCTTCGGCTTCGAAGGGATGGGTCGCGTTGAACTGCCGACGGCCACCGCCGGCGACATCGTGGCCATCACTGGCATTGCCGACATCCTCATCGGCGAAACCCTCGCCAACAGCGAAGTGACCGCCCAACTGCCTGTCATCACCATCGAAGAGCCGGCCATGCAGATGACCTTCCGGGTGAACGACTCGCCTTTCGCCGGGCGCGAGGGGAAGTTCGTTACAAGCCGTCAGTTGCGAGAGCGGCTGTTTCGCGAAGTCGAAACAAACGTCGCGCTGCGGGTCGAGGACGGCGAGAGCGCGGAGCAGTTCGTGGTCAGCGGCCGTGGGGAGCTGCACCTCGCAATCCTCGTGGAGACGATGCGCCGGGAAGGGTACGAATTCGCGGTCAACCGTCCTGAGGTGATTACCCGCCAGGGCGCGCATGGGGTGGAAGAGCCGTTCGAGAGGCTGTACGTCGAAGCGCCCGACTCGGCCACGGGCTTCCTTATCGAAACGCTCTCCGGGCGAAAGGCTCAGATGACGGGCATGCACAGTGATCACAATGGGAACGTACGCATCGACTTCGAAATCCCGACTCGCGGGCTCATTGGCTTTCGCGACACGTTTATCAGCGGAACGGCTGGCGAAGGCATCATGAACACCGAGTACCTCGGATACCGAGGATGGGCGGGGCCAATCGAACGTGTGCGAAATGGCGCGCTGATCGCTTCCGAAACAGGTTCCTCGCTCAGCTTCGGCATCGCCAACGCGCAGGAGCGCGGCATGCTGTTCATCTCCCCCGGCGAAGAGGTTTACGCGGGGATGGTCGTCGGCCTTCACGCCAAGGACACCGACCTGGACGTGAACGTCTGTCGCGCCAAACAGCTAACGAACATCCGCAGCTCCACGAGCGACATCGCGGTGAAGCTCACTCCGCCGTCGCCACCGAGCCTTGAGCGAAGCCTCTCCATGATCTCCCCGGACGAGATGGTGGAAGTCACCCCGAAGAACATTCGCATCCGCAAGACGGAGCTGAACCCAACGTTGCGAGCGCGCGAGGCGAAGCGATTGAAGTTCGCCGCCATGGAAGTCTGAACGCGTCGCGGGTCGGCGAGCGGCGGTGGAAACGCCCCTTCGCGCCAGCGAATCGACAGCGGCGAATCGAGCCGTCCACAATCGGTGAAGCCTGCCGGGGTGGCGGAATGGCATACGCAGCGGACTTAAACTCCGCGGCCGCAAGGCATAGGGGTTCGAATCCCCTCCCCGGTACCAACACTTTTCGAATCTGGAATTGACGATAAGTTCATCGACACTGCGAACAAACTACTCTTCACACGGCCGCAGGGACCCTCGCGTCGGTATGTGGGAGAAATGGTGCGTCGCTGAACCACGGCTGGGCCGCCAATTGAAAATGCAGGAAGCCCGATGATTGAGTGCCCGCCCCATCACTAGGGTTATCCGCGACGCCACGATCAAGTGGTGCCGAGCAACGGCCGGCGTATTGCCGGAAGTATGACGCGCGGTGCTGGTTCAAGGTGGCGAGCGGCGAGCCGAAGTACACGTGAACCGCAGGTGTTTCGACTGCCACCACCTGATCCAGTCAGACTCACGCTGCGCCTCGTGCGCCCGCATCCACAACCAACGACGCGGACCGAGTGGCTGGGCTCGGCAACAGACCAACGCCCAGGTCATAGCCCGAGACGGTGGACGCTGCGTCGTAAGTGGTGAGCGGACACTGAGGTAGACCACGCGCTGCCGCTGCACGCTGGCGGTAGCGACGCGCTGACTAACCGACGGTGCTCTGCCATCGCTGCCACGTGATCGACGAACCGATGGCGCTAATCCGCCAGCCAACGCGACGCGCGACGATTAGGCCGGAGGCTAGGCGCCAAGTCCGGTGGGTTTATGGCCGCGGCGCACTGCTGCTGCCCTTTTCGCACGCGCGCAGAATGGAAACTTATCCGCCCAATTAAAAAGTTGAGGTTCCCATGCCCAAGACGAAGCCCCAGATCGACCCAGCCACCCTGCAGGGCCCGGGCATCTTTCCGCGGCGTCACGGGCACTGTGGGCGCAGATAGTCCCGTCCCGGGCGAAGTCACCGGGCCGGCTGGCGCTGCCGACCGTGGCGCTCGAAGCGCTCGACTCCGCGCACGAAGCTCACGCCGCGCTTCTCGTCCAGCTGCCGCAATGTCCAGTTCCTCTATCCCAAGGCCGTCGATGACTGCCTCGAGGTCATCGGTCAGCGCCTCGGGCGACAAGTCTTCGCAGGCACGTTCTGCCATTCCGGTTCCGCGGAAGTCGACGCGGATGAGCTTGCGCCCCCGTCCAAGCTGGTCCAGGTAGTCGCGCGCTCCTGGCAGCCGGGGGTACAACTCGATGTGTGAGAGGTTGGG
>JBDSEP010000115.1:0-23545 GCA_039919985.1 Tepidiformaceae bacterium
CCTTGCTCAGGCGGTCGAGCCTCCGCCCCAGCGCCTCCTTCACCCCGTCGGGGACGGCGATGTCGGAGACCGAGTCCCTGCTCAAGCTGCCTTCCTGCGTGAGGAGGTTCACGACCTCGCTAAGGAAGAAGGGGTTGCCCTCCGTCTCCTCGAAAATCTTCTCCAGGAGGGCGGGCCGGGGTTCGACGCGCGCCGTCTCGCGGACGTAGGCGTCGACCTCGGGGCGTGTCAGGCCGCGCAGGACGATGCGGACGAAGCCCGGCTCGCGGTTGAGCGTCGCGAGTGATTCACTCAGGGGGTGCGTGCGGCTCAGGTCTGTGTCGCGGTAGGTACAGACCACCAGGATCCGCAGCCGGGAGAGTTCGCGCGCTATGTGTTCGAGCAACAAGAGCGTGGGCTTGTCCGCCCAGTGGAGGTCGTCCAGCGCTACCATGACCGGCCCCCGGACAGCAATCGCGCGCAAGAAAGTCGCGTAGGCGTCGAACAGGCGGAACTGGGCGGACTGCGGTTCGCTGATAGGCGCGGCTTCGAGAAAACCGGGGTTGTTGCCCAGCTCGGGGAACAGTCGGACCAGCTCGCCGCCCGAGCCCGCGGTCGCTTCCTGGACGCTCGGGAGGTCGTTCGCCGAACCCCACTGGCGGCCCACCTGCACCCACGGCCAGTAGGGCGGCGCACCCGAGCCGTCGTGGTTTGCCCCCCAGAGGACGGTTGCACCGCGCATCCTTGCGTAGGTCTCGAGCTCGTGCGCTGTGCGAGTCTTGCCGATCCCCGGTTCGCCCACAAGCATGACCAGTCCGCCCCGGCCCGCGAACGCTTCGTCGAAGGCCTTGCGCAGCCGCTCCAATTCCTTCTCCCTGCCGACGAAGACACCGCGCGCCAGCCGGTCTAGAACGTTCGAGTCGCTGTGGCTGGCACTCTTCTGGCTAGCGTCCACCTTCTCCAACGCGGCGAGAACCACGGCAGCATCTGCAGGCCGTAGGCCGGGATCCTTTGCCAGCAGTTGGAGGATGACCTCCTCAAGCGACGGGGGGCAATGCTCAGTGACCCAACTCGGCGCGACCGGGGGCGTGTTGATGTGCTGGGAGATGACGGCGGTGGGGTCGTCGCCGACGAAGGGCGGGCGTCCCGTGACCATCTCGTAGAGCATCGCCCCGAGTGAGTAGAGGTCGGCCTTTGGCGTGGTCTCTCCACCAAGGGCCTGTTCTGGGGGCATGTAGCTGACGGTGCCGAGCATCATCCCGTGCTGGGTGAGACGCGACCGGTCGAGTGCAACGGCGAGGCCGAAGTCGCCGATCTTGGCCGTGCCGTTCGAGGCGACGAAGACATTTGCCGGTTTGAGGTCGCGATGCACCATCCCGCCGGCGTGGATGAAGGTCAGGCCCCGGCAGACGTCCTTCGCCACTTGGAGCGTCCGCTCTACGGGCAACCGCTGGTCCTCGGCGCGGGCGAGCAGGCCCGCGACGTCGCCGCCGCCCATGTACTCCTGGACGATGTAGGGGTTGCCGCCGTCTTCGCCGATATCGTGCACGGTGACGAGGTTTGGATGCTGGCCGAGCCGCGCCACGGACTGGGCCTCACGCAACACTCGCTGGCGACCCGTCAGGTCGAGCCCCTCGGCCCGTATCACGCAGAACGCCACCTCGCGGTCGAGGCGGCTATCGTGGGCGAGGAAGACGCGCTTGCGGCCGCCCTCGCCAAGGAACCGGCGCACCGCGTAGCGGCCGGAGACGAAGGAGACTGGCAGGTCGGGCGCAGGGGAGGCTGGGGCTGCTTCGGGAATGGACGAACCTGACGGTGCGCTGGGGCCGGGTGACCCAGCCGTGGCAGACCGCGCCATCTGAAGGAAGGATTTCGCATCAGCGTCATCGGGTTCGATTCCGAGGACTGCGCTAGCCTTTTCGACGACCTCGTCCCAGCGACGGGCCGAGACTGCCGCGTCTGCTTCATCGAGCAACGTGTCGATTCGGCGCTGGATGCGTTCGCTGGGCATAGCGCGGGATGATACGCCAACACGCCCTTGCCAGTGGCCGGGTGCGACACTGCCTGGACATAGTGCCGGTTAGGCAGCGTCTCCGCTTCGACTCTGCCCGGCTGCCCGGCGGGTGCCTCTTCGGGCTAGGCCCAACGCTCACTAGCTTCCCGCTCCGCTGTCAGATCCGGTCAAACCCACGCACCTACCAAACCGTCGAACTTCAGGCGCGACAGCCCCAGATAGAGAGCCAGCCCGCGAAACCCGTCAGGTGCAGCTTGCCAACCTGCGCCACTGCAGCGCCCTTGCCAACCGTAGCCATCGTCTCCTTGTCGCGGTAGTGAAATCGGCGCGGACGTTTGCCGCTGATCGAGGCGAGGATGTCCGCGGCGGCCAGGCGTCCCTGCTGCATGGCGGGCGCGCTGCCAAGTCAAATCGACACGACGCGCTCATAGTGTCGTGGTTGTCGAAGCATCGACGGATCGCCCGAAAAGTTGGAATCGACCAGCCGGAAGTGACGGCGCCTGCGGCCAGACGGGGAAACGATAGGTGGCTGTAGGGAGACCGCAAGGGCGTCAGCGCGTAGCGAGCGGCGGCGTTTCGGTGGCCATCATGCCTTCCGGGTAGCGGCCGCCAGCGGCGGTTCCGGAAGGCAAAGGCGCGTCGATCGCGTTCACCTCCGCTGCCGAGAGTGTGACTTCGCTGGCCGCTGCATTCTCCTCTAGGTACTGACGCCTCTTCGTGCCGGGGATCGGGACGATGCCGGGCTGAATCTGTGTCCAGGCAAGCGCGAGCTGAGACGGTGTGCCGAGAGGGTCGTTAACGCCCCGGTCCTGCCGCGAGTTATAGTGGCGAAAGCCAAAGGGGGATTGAGAAGGACCATGATCAGCGGTCTTGCCGGAACCACGATCTTCTCTGAGGACTACGCGAAATTGGTCCCGTTCTACCGCGACACGCTCGGGCTGTCTCTTACCCGCGAAGAGTTCGGCATGGCGTTCTTTGAGCAACCGGGCGGGCCGCCGCTCATGTTAGGCACCCACAGCGAAATCAGTGGCTCGGCGAAGGAGCCAGCAAGGCAGATCCCCGCGCTTCTCAGCGACGACATCCGGGGCGACTACGCCCGCCTCACATCTCTTGGGGTCAAGTCCACCGGCGAGCCTGTGGAGCAAGGGCCTGTCACATTCGTTACCATCTGCGACCCCGAGGGCAACTTGGTAAACCTCGTCCAGTTCGCGCTTAAGGACCGAGCGTAGTCAGGCCGTGTCTAGTGCCTCGGTACGCGGGCAACCAAGCGAAATGGACGACCGGGACTTGCAACGGCCGGAGCGGATCTTCCGCCTGAGCGAAGGCGGTGTGAATTCCAATCGTCTGGTAGCGTCGTCTTCTCGTGCTGCGCGCTGAAGGTGAACTGCGCGGCGAGGGCGTCAGACCGACGAGGAACCGGTTTCCGTCTGGCGGGCCTCTGGAGGTAAGGGGTGACTGTGGTGACCCACACACCGCACGCGCTTCGCGCGAGGGGTTGGCGCGGGGCGGCGACCAGGGACGTTTCCGTCGGTGGTCCCCTATTGGGTTCGCTCCCGTGCCGCCCACGTCTGTGCCATCGACTCCTCGGTGGCGCTCGACTTGACTGGCAATGATCGCTTCGAGCGCGCGATGCATCGCGCGCGCCACTTCGTCTCCGAGCCGGTTCGTCAACGCGGTAGAAGCAACCAGATCGGTGAACATCACCGTCACGGTGCCTTCAGGCAATTCCGGCGCCATCCGCGGGTGGTATGACATTGGCGCAGTGAAGTGCGAGACCACGAATCTTTAGCAGCGCGGCGCGGCACTTCAACGACGTCGCGACATGCGGCTCGGCATCCGCCACGTCGTCTTCGCCCCACGCGCCCAGCGGTGGTTAGGCTACCAAATCAGGGATGTTCGACCTGATCACTCAACGGACACCAGGCCTTGCGACTTGAGGACGCCTCCGAGCTTCAACAGTCCGAGCCGCAAGCGGCTTCGCACTGTCGGCGCGGGCACCCCGAGCGCGTTTCCGACCTCCTGGCTAGAGAGACCGTGGAAGTACACCATTTCGATAGCGCTACGTTGTTCGCTGCTGAGCGAGTGCAGCGCCCTGCGCACCTGCTCACCAATGATCGCCCGTTCGCCCGTCAAGTCTGTCCGCTCTGAGGCTGCGAGGTCCATGGCGCCTTCCAAAGTTGGCAGTTGCGCCACCCGCCTTCGGCGTCTCCGAAGCTCGTCCAGACAGAGATTGCGGGTGATCGAAAGTACCCAGCTGCCCACTCCGGCTTTCGAAGCGTCGTACTGACCGGCGCTGCGCCAAACCCGCACGAAGGTTTCCTGGACGGCCTCTTCGGCATCGCCTTCGGAGCCAAGAATGCGCACCGAGAACGCGAAGCACTGTCGGTGGAAACGATCGTAGAGCACCGAGATCGCCGCATCTTGGCCCGCCCCAATGGCGAACACGAGATGTGCGTCATCGGCCAACGAAAACTCACTCATCCAAGGTAAGGTGCCGCGCCAAGGAGTCCTTCTGATCACAGGGTGTGTGCGGAGCGCGACGAATCCGGGCCCGCTCTGCGATTGGCCTTTCGCAGCTTGGCTTAGGCCCTTGCCTTCCAAGTTTTCATTAACCGTAGCCTTGCCCGCGGTCGCCATGGTCGCGCCAACGATGTCCTCCGCCTTATCTTTTACCGTGGTCTTATCCATCATAATCTCCGTGTTCTCGCCGGCGGCGAAGTAGAGTCGTCTAGCCAGTGGTCGGAGCCGGGATCAGACGATTGTTATTGCATTGGCGGGAGGACGTACGCGTTTAAGTCAGACCAGGCCCATGCCTTCAGGCCGCCACGATGACCGGCACGCCGAATCTTTCCAGCGATGGCAGGCTCATCCCGCGGATGCGCTCCGCGATGCGGGGGTCCCTGGTCGACGCAGGGACCACGAGCAAAGCACCGTTGAATTGGCAGAGGGCGGCGTGCAGGCCGTCCGCGCCGGCGGCCGTCGGAAACCAGCCGCCCGCGTTCACCCCTAGGGTTCTTGCGGCCTCGATCGCGTTCGCGGTGTCCATGCGGCCCTCGCGTCGAGCGATCATCGCATCGAAGAGCGCGTCTTTACGTGGTCGCATGTCGTCGTCGCCGCGTTGGTCGGCATAGGGGCTTGCGAAGAGGCCTTCACCGCTGCGATCGACCAGGACGAGGTCCCTCCGCTCAGCTTTGGCGATCGCCATGCCGAGCCGCAGGGGCCCCTCCGAATCCTCCCGACCGACCGCGACCACGACGGCCCCGGAAGATGCTCCACTTTCGGGCGGGACGAGCTCCCCAACGGCCGCGATGGTCGCAGCTATACGGGGGTCGACGGTCGGCTCGGCTTCCGCCATCTCCGAAGGCGGGAGCGGCGGAACCAGTCCAGGAACCTCCCTGAGTGCCTGCACGAGGGCATCTATCACCCCGCGGTCATCAGACACGAAACCAACGAAGCGCTTGCCCGCGGCGGCCGCACCGCCGACGCCGAAAGTAGTCGGATCCCCGATCTCCCAACTCACGAAGGCTATTGGTTCCGGCGCATCCGAGACCAGGAACCACTGGTTCTCGAGCTGCGAGGTGCCGGGTTCGACCTCACGGTATTCGATGCGGTCCATAGCGACCGACGGGCGTGACGTCGCCCAGACGGTGACCCGCGTCCCGGCAGATACCAGCTCCTTGTAACGCGGTGCTTCGACGTCGAACTTGCTTGCGGTCTGAAAGCCAGCGAGGAGCACGCCGCTCACGGCCGCGGTCTCGACCCGTCTAGTGATACGCATCATCTCGCGTGTGTCGTGGGTGAAACTCGTGGCGTCTGGGAGCCGACCAAGGTGCTCGGCGAGCCGCCTCCCGATTTCAAAAATGCCGGCGTCACCCGCGCCCGCCGGATAGGTCCAATCCATGATGGATTTCCTCCTGCAAGTTTCGTTGTCCAGGGCTGCCCTAGGGCGATCCCTGGACAGAGCTTGTACACCGGACCCACTTTGTGTCAAGTGTTTGCACAGGTATTGTACAAATGTTTTTTTCGTTGCTCTGCACGAGCTCATCCAGGCGAGCGGTGGGCAGCCAGACCCCGCTGAAGCTGAGGCGCTGCGGCGCCAGTTCTAAGTAGAGCGCGTCTAGCCGGACTGCGACTCTAGTTTGGCGACGGAACAGGGACCCGTTCCCCGGTCTGGTGACGGTGTTCCAGAATCGCCGTCCACCCGCGTTCGGAGGTGCTGGAACGCGGTGCCTGCCGGCCCGGATTTCAGACGACCCGCAATTACCCGTGCGCACTCTTCGGCCGAAGCTTCGGTTGTGTCGACCTCCAAGTCGTAAACGGCAGCCTGATGAACCGCCAGACACATTCCGATCGCTGCGCCCTCGATGCGATCCCCGCGCCTGCGTTCTCGCTCGACAAGCACCGCCCGATCGCAATGGACACCTACGAAAAGCGATTCGAATGGAGCGAACGAACTTGAACATCGGCTCAAGAGTGACTCTGAGAGACTCACGTCGTCGAACACCACGTTGCTTCCGCCCGCAACCAAAACAGCCACTGCCTCGTACATGCTGGCAAGGAGTCGCACGCCGGCGAGGGTGGGGACGGGCTGGACGCCGCCGCCAGCAGCCGGACGCCATTCGTCAATTACTTGCGGTCCCTGTGCATGTTTTGAGGCCATCGAGAGAAACGTATCGATTCCACACAGGAACCAAACTTCAGGGAGCATCAGGTCTTGAAGACTTTGGCCGATGGACGTCTTGCCAGAGCTGGAGGCCCCATTCAAACAAACGATCCGGCCAGGTACGTTCACCGCTAGAGGATATCAGTCGTTCTCAAAACTGGAGCGGGAGTAGACCAGTCGTGGGCGGTCGCTCAACTTAACGCCGAGCGTCGTCGTCGCATGCTCGCTCAAGAATGATTCGTCGCGCCTGGTGCGACTCGCTCCCATCACTGTGGGCGCGTCGACGGACCAACGCCGCTCGCGTCTCGCCGGCGAACGAAGCGTGTGGCGGTGATGACGCCGTAGACCTCGCAAGCGTCCGGCCCGGAACGGCTACTGGCCGACGCGAGTTCGCGACTCACCCTTGCCCGCGTGACGCCGAGCAGGCGGGCAGTATCAAGGACGTCCTGCTTGCGGCGAGGTTCGGAGAGGTCAGGGACGAGTTCGTTGATTTGCTTCGAAGCTGGCCTGGAATTACTCGGCGCGAAGACCAACGCGACGCCACCGTGGGCTGCGGTCCCGACAGCGGCATCTGCCGTTCGCCGACAGGAAAGCGGAAGGATGAGGGATTAGTGACGCGTGTGGAGGCCCCGCTCACGCCAACTTCACGCCGATGTCGAACGTGCCGGCGTAGCCCTCGTCCGTCTTCGTGAGGGGCAGGAGGAGGGCCTGGCCGCCCTGGTTATAGATGCCGTCGGACGCGTTCATCAGGCGCCCGCTGCCTTTGCTGCTATAGGGCACGCCCATGAAAATCTCGTCGATCTGCGCCTCGTGGAAGAAGAGCTGTGAGGTGAATTCGTACGATTTTCCGCCCGCCGCCGCGCCGCGCACCTTAAAGTGGATGTGCACCGCGCGGCCCGGGTACCAGCCCGGGAAGATCGTCGTGAACTTTGCCTGGCCGGCGGAATCGGTGACCTGCGAGCCGCGCAGGAAGTTCTTGCCCTTTGTGTTGAAGCTCCGGTCGCTGGCGTCCGAATAGACGCCTACAGCGTCGCAGTGCCAAACATCGACCACCACGGCCGCCAGCGCCGTGCAACCCGCAGCGCCCACGCCCGAGACGTTGAAGCCGAGCAGCACCGGCATGCCCGCGGACGCCGTGCCCGTGCTGGTATCGGGACGGATGTCCGAGCGGTTGAGCTTTTCGTCCACGAAGTACGGGCCTTCGGTCAGCGCCGGGCTGACCACGCAGGTGGGCATCTTCGTGGCCGCAGCGGTTGTCGCCGCGGAAGTAGACGCGGACGTCGAGCCAGCGGTGGTCGCGCTACCAGGCGTCGAGGTCGATGGCCCCGCGGTGGCTGCCCCCTTGCTGTTCGAGTCCGAACAGGCTGCGCCTACTGCGACGAGAGCGCCCGCGCCGCCCAGCAGAAACAGGATCTCGCGGCGATTGAGAATGCGGCCGACTTGCGCGTCGTCGTTGTCCATCTCGTCCTCCAGCGCCGTCCACCTTCGAGTGCCGGCGCGTGTTGTGATGAAGGCAAAGTATCAGCGAAACATTGGAGCGAAATTGGAAAGAGGGTCGCGAACGGCACGGAAAGGTAAAGGTCTGCCAGCCACAGCCAATCCAGCACCCGGTTCAGGATCGCTGAAGGAGTCGCGGGACGTGCGCGCCGAGGTCAAAGAGTGATCGCCTTCGTCCCAGCTCAGCTCCCTCGACTGTCACCCGGGGCCCCCCGACCTTGAACTGGGGAAGCGTTACCGAAAATGCTGCGACCTTCGTCAGTCTTATCGCTAGCGAACCCTCACCCTGATGCTTTGCACTCCATGTGACCCTAGGTGGCGCCACCGCCTTTGCCCAACACGGCCGAGTCGGATGCGGAACGCCGTGGTTCAGTGCGAAGCGTGTGAGCCCTTTACCGCAATCTGCCACAGCGCTGAAACGACTTGCCCTTTCCGAACGATGCCTCAGTTATCAACTCGCAGATACGCTTCGCATCAACACACGAGGAGGCGTCCGATGGGATTGCTGTCATGGATTATTTTCGGGCTCATTGCAGGGGCTATTGCGCAGGTGATCATGCCAGGAGATGACCCGGGGGGCCGCAGCTTTACCGGGTGGTTGATCACCGCGGTGATTGGAATAGTCGGTGCGATCGTCGGCGGCTTCATCGCAACCGCGTTGGGGATGGGGGACGTAAGCGGCTTCAACTTCGGTAGCTTCGTGATCGCCGTGGTCGGGGCGCTGGTACTGCTGTTCGTTTGGCGGCAGGTCGCGGGTCGCTCAGGCGCCGGGAGGGGTGTTCGCTAACCCCGCGGGGTGGACCGGTGGCGGCGGGCGAACGACGCTCGCCGCCAGGGCCGAGCCCCGAAGTGTGGCACCCAAGTGACCTTGGCGAATTGGCCAAGGTTGCGCGCGCAGGTTGGACTGGGGCTAAGATGCGCTCTCCGTTCAGCGAAGTTCAACTCGCCCGTGACCAGCTGCCGGAGAGACGGGCACCACGCCTGCTGCCAGACAAGCTCACAGAGGCGCGCCGTGTCGAGCGCTCAGTTCAGGGCCCCCACGAGAGGCGAAGCCGCTAGGGAGTGCGGTCAACGGATCCGTCGCAGGCCCCGAATCTACATCAAGTCCTGCACGAGCGTGCGCGATACTAGCGTCCGCGTGCCGTTCTCCCGGTCCGCTTTTTTCTGGAACTCCTGCCACTTCTCGTCGGCGTTGCGCGCCTCGATAAACGTGGCATAGGCCGCCAAGTTGTCGAACTCGAGAGTAATGACCATCTGCCCGGTCAGCGGCCCGGCAACCATCATTTCGCCGAGACGGAAACGGCCGCCGAGACGCGTGAGATGCTCCTTGGCCTGGGCCACTTCCTTCAAGAACTCATCGCGCTTCCCCTCTCGGGGCTGAAAAATGGTGACGAATCGAACTGCCATCTGTGATGCCTCCGACAAGGATGATACGAGGACTGTCAATCCTTCCGGCCCGACTTCCGTCGAGTCAATACGTCTAGATGACGCCGGGTCGTTTCAGCGAGTGGGCAAGGTTTCACGGGCCGGAACCGGCGTGAACACCGCCCGTCGTCTCAAGCCTTGGGACTCCTTCACTGCAAGAAGAGCCTTCGAGAGGTCTACGCTGCTATAGCTCGCCACGCCGTACACGCCACGATTCCCCTCGCCCACCTGCTGGAACGTCTAACCGTTGGCGCCGCCGCGGGCACAAAGGAGAATTTCATCGAGCTCCAGGTGAGACGATTTTCGTCCACCATGCCACCGCCGGCACGAGACAGTGGAAGAATGTTCTCGTCGCCAGGGCGATGGTGTACATCCGTCCGAATCGGGTCGCCGCAACGCTCGGCGCCCAGGACACAGTAAGGCGTCGGAACGGCTGAAGATGGATGCGCTATCCGGATATCGAGGCCCATCGTCGAGGACCCAGGAGTGCTCTCTCCATGGAGCCTCCGCCAGCCCGGGTGACCTCCGAAGGTGCGTGGCTACCATTCCGCGACCTCATCCACCGGGGGCACGGCCGAACTCGACGTCGGCGAGGGAGATCTCGGGTGGCAAGCTGAGTGACTGCCCGATGCTCCATGCAGAGCCCCCGAGGCTCCGGTAGAGTGCGTCCGTGGCGAGTGAAACAACCGAACCACGCGGCGCTCTAGCCGGCATTCGCGTCTTGGACTTGGCGACCGAACGCGCCGAGTTGGCCGGACGCTTGCTCGCCGACCTTGGCGCGCACGTTCTCGAAATCGAGCCGCCAGAGGGCGCCCGCGCGCGGTTCCTGCCGCCCTTCGAGGCCGGTCGTGAAGGTGATCCGGAAGCCTCGCTCTATTGGGCCGCCGTCGCTCTTGGAAAGAAGAGCGTCGTCCTTAATCTCGCCGCCGAAGACGGACGGACTCAGCTTCGCAAACTCGCTTCTGCAGCCGACATTCTCGTCGAGTCGTTCGACTCCGGAGTGATGGCGGCGATGGGCCTTGGCTACAAAGAGCTTGCCGCGCTCAATCCGCGGCTAATCTACGTCTCCGTTACCCCCTACGGGCAGAATGGCCCTCACGCAGGCCGCGCGACGACCGAGCTCACAATCGAAGCGTCAGGGGGCCTTCTCGGCCTTCAGGGTGACAAAGATCGTCCGCCCGTGCCCGTGGGCTACCCTCAAGCTGCCTTCCATGCCGGTGCCCAGGCCGCTGCCGATGCCCTCATCGCCTTGAACGAGCGCGAAGTCTCCGGGCGCGGCCAGCACCTCGACGTCTCCACGCAAGCGGCCATGGTATGGACATTGATGAATGCCACCGGCTACCCGCCCAACACCGGAGGCGATCCCCCCAATTCCGGCGAGAATCGCGGCAATCCTCCGCTCGAACTCGCGCCAGGCGTGGTTTTCCCGAGCGTTTGGCGGACAAAGGACGGCTGGGTCCAATCCACGATTACCCTCGGCGGCCTCGGCGCCCGCACCATCGGCAACCTGATCCGCTTGATCGAATCCGAAGGTCAACTTTCACCCGAACACACGGGCAACGGATGGTCCGATTGGACCGACGCCATCGCGCCCGGTGCAATCCCGCCGGCAACGCTCTCGGAAGCGCGCGAGGAGATCGCGGGTTACTTTGCCAACCACACAAACGAAGAACTCATGCGCCGCGCGGTCAAGCACAAAATGCTCGTCGCGCCTGTGCGCACCATCCCTGAACTGCTTGCCACACCGCAGCTCCAAGAACGGCACTATTGGGAGAACATCGGCGGGCGCAAGCATCCTGGCCCGTCCGTACTCCTCAGCCGCACGCCGATTCGAATGGTCGAGCCCGCGCCCACGCTGGGACAGCACCAACACCTGTTGAGCGAGTCGCGAGTTGCTTCCCAGGTTCCCACCGTCCCTTCCGCGCCGCGCCGCCGCGCCTTCGAGGGCCTTAAGGTGGCGGATTTCGCGTGGGTGGGCGTCGGCCCGATCATCGCCAAAGCCCTCGCCGACCACGGCGCAACCGTGGTCCACATCGAAAGCTCCACGCGCCCGGATGTGCTCCGTCTTGGCCCCCCGTTTAAGGACGGCGAAGCCGGGCTGGACCGCTCGCAGTTCTTCGCCAACTTCAACAGTTCCAAACGGGGCCTGGCCCTCAATCTGTCCCTCCCCGAAGGTCGCGAGCTCGCCGAACGGATGATCGCCTGGGCCGACGTGCTCGTCGAAAGCTTTATTCCCGGAGTGCTCGATGGCCTCGGGCTCGGCTACAAGTCGCTCGCCGCCAAGCGGCCGGACCTCGTGATGCTCAGCACCTGCCTCTGTGGCCAGACGGGACTGGATGCGACCTACCGGGGGTTCGGCACGCAAGGTTCCGCACTCGCCGGGCTGCACAGCCTAACGGGCTGGCCAGACCGCCCGCCGATCGGCACATGGGGCGCCTATACAGACTTCGTCGCGCCGCGGTACGGAGTCGCCGCCCTCGCCGCAGCGATCTTCGAACGCAACCGGACGGGAGTCGGGCAGTACCTCGATCTTGGTCAGGTAGAAGCCGCGATCCACTTTATTGAGCCGCTGATCCTCGACTACACGGTAAATGGCCGCGTCGCGGAGGCAGCCGGGCATCGCTCGGATCGCGCCTGCCCGCACGGCGTTTATCAAACCGCTGGCGTCGAACGATACATCGCGATCGCCTGCGAAACGGGCGGCCAATGGCAAGCCTTAAGCAGACTGACCTCACTCGGAGATATCGTGCCTCCTGACGCCCATCTCGAAGATCGCCTCGCGAACGTCTCGAAGCTTGATGCCGCGCTGGCCGCCTGGTGTCGCGACCAGGATCCCTGGAACTTGGAAGCACGGCTGCTTGCCGCGGGCGTGCCGGCTGCCGTCGTCCTCTGGCCCTCCGATCTCTACACCGATGCTCAGCTTGCGCACCGCGGCTTCTTCGTGAATTGCGAACACGGCGTAATGGGCCCCACGCCCCTACGACGGCCCAGCAACGATCTTCTCCGAGACCCCCGCACAACTCCACGCGGCTCCGTACATGGGCCAACACACCGACGAGGTGCTGCGCGAAATCCTCGGACTGAGCGACGACGAAATCGCCGAGTACGCAGCTTCGGGTGTCTTTCAATAACGCTACGTTGCGCTCACGCTGCGATTAGTCATCAACTGTTCGACGTCGAACCCGAAGAAGCGCGCCGCGTTCAATCCGAGCACTTTCGCGCGTTCTTCGTCGCTCAGGCTGCTCATCGTCCGCTCAATCGCCTGTTCGGAGTGCGGCCACGATCCTTCGTGGTGCGGATAGTCATTCGCCCACATGAAGTTGTCGCCCAGGTTGTATTCGCGCAGCAGGTCGATTCCTGGAGGGTCTTCCTGAAAGGACGCGAAACAGTGCTCACGGTAGTAATCGCTGGGCATCATCTTCAGCTTCGGGAAAGCCCAAAAGTGGTGATGCTCGTACGCTTCGTCCATCGCCCGAAGCATCCACGGGATCCAGCCGATGCCCGCCTCAATGCTCGCGAATCGAAGACTCGGGAAGCGGTCCAACACGCCCGAGGAGCAGAGATTTACGATTGGCTCCGCCGTCGGCGCGAGCGAGTGGATGACATAATTGATAATCGCGCCGCCGTTTCCCCTCGCCGCGCGCGGGTCCTTCCCAGTGGAAACGTGGAAAGTGAACGGCAGGCCCAGCTCCTGGATCCGTTCCCACATCGGGTCGAAGTCGGGGAGATTGTAATTCACGTCTTCCGAGGAGCCCGGTCCCCACGTAGGCTTGCACGGCAGGCTCAGCCCTCGAAATCCGAGCCTCGCCGAACGCTCGATTTCGGAGAGCGCGCTGGGGATGTCGCCAGTCGAGATGCAGGCCATCGGGCGCATCCGGTCGTAATGCGGGCCAAACACCTCCCACGTCCAATCGTTGTAGACGCGGCACATGGCCTGCGCAAACAGCGGGTCGGGCGTTGCCCACATCTGTAGGCCGCGGTTCGGGAAGATCACCTCGGCGTCCACGCCATCCCGGGCCTGGTCGCGCAGGCGCTCGGCGGGGTCGCTCTTCCCCACTTTCGCGCGCTCCTGATCTTCGCCCTCCATCTTCAGATCGCGGATTTTGACTGGATGGTAGCCCTCGACGATCGACCACTTCACGCCCTCGCCATCAACTTCGATGCGTGGCAGGCGGTGACGGTACTTCTCTTCGATGCGTTCCACCCAGAGGTTCGGCGGCTCGTTCACGTGGCAATCCGCCGAGATCATCAGGAACTTCTCGGGCGAACCGGGAGTCGCCACCCGCGGCCAGCCCTCGTGGCCCGGCGTGTGGTAGCGGTGCGCGTTGAAGTATTCGCTCCGTTCGGTGGGACTGAGTGCGTTGAGGTCCAGGCGGTCTGCGGTAGTCATGCGGCGTCTCCAGGCGTGGTGGGGGCAGATGCGTGCTCGCTCGCGAAGCGGCTAAAAGGCTGTGGGGCGTCAAAACCAAGCGACGATGGCATCAGTTCGGAGAGGCTTTCGAGCGCGAGTACATCAGAGTACTCGGCGTCCAGACCTTCATTGGGCCAACGCCGTATGCGAAGGCCGGTCGCCTCGGAGGGGATAGAGTACTCCGCGCATTCGTCGCCCCGGCCACTGTAGAACCACCCGCTTTCGAAGCCTGCGTTTCCAGTCAGCCAACTCCCAAACCAGAGCAGCGGCGCGCCGTGCTCATTCAGTTCTGCCGGCCAGCGGACGGTTATCGATCCCATCACTGCGGCGCATTCTATTCCCCCCGGAGTTGCCCTGCGACCCCCGCAACCCCTGGCACCGCTACCCGACGACGCGCCACTGCACGAGGGTAAACGGCGGCTCAGCATCGTTGTGGTCTTCGAATGCCGCTTCCACTTCCGAGCCGATTACGACCTCCTGCTCTGGGTCGCCCAACAGGTTGCCAACCATCCGGATGTTCTCCGCATCGGGTAATTCGACCAGCACTACCACGTACGGCACGCCCGATTGGAGGGCCGGGTGCACGGGGTACCACGAGCGCTCCCAACTGTAGATGCGCCCACGCCCGCTCACCTGCTCGTAGGCCAGGGCGTCCGAGTGGCATTCGTGGCAGATGAACTCTGGGCCCCACTGCCATGTCCGGCAAACCGTGCAACGCTGCACCAGCAGTTCGTGCCGGCGATTCGCCTCCCAATACTCAGCAGCCAAACCTTCCGGATAGGCTGCTGGCGCTGGGAGACCGGCTGGTAGATACGGTGTCCCGAGTTCCGCATCGGACATTCTTCGCGCGCTGGTCATCGGTTCGGCTCCCGGCCAAGGATCAGGCTGCTCACCGGTTGGACCATCGGTCCAGAGGTCACCATCGAGACGTTCACCTCGGCCTTCACCTGGCAGGGCGAAGTGCCGCGAATCTGGCGGACTGCTTCGGTAATCAGCTCAAGCCCGTGCATGTAACACTCCGCCAGGTTTCCGCCGCTGGTGTTCAAGGGCAGCCGTCCGCGGTCAAAGCGGAAGTTCTCGAGGTCGAAGAACTCGTTCACTTCCTCCGGCTCGCAGAATCCCGCCTCCACGATGCTCATCATCACGCCGCCCGTGAAGTTTTCGTAGCTCTGCAGCACCTCAACGTCTTTTGGGCCAACCCCCGCCATCGCGTATAGCCGCGGCGAAAGCGTCTTAAAGTTGGATGTGGCGTAATCCGGCGCGTTGTGTACGCTCGCGGCCTGGCGGAAGTCGCTGCCCTGCGCGGCGCCCAGGATGTACGCAGGGCGATGCTTCATGTCCTTGGCGCGCTCGGCTGAAGTAACGATCACGGCCGCTGCCCCATCGTTCTCCTGGCAACAATCGAACAGGTGGAACGGCTCGACGATCCAGCGGGAGTTGTCGTAGTCCTCGGTGTTCAACGGGCGACCATGCATTACCGCCCGCGGGTTGAACTGCGCGTGGTGATAACTCGCCAGCGCCACCGCCCGCAGCGCTTCCTGTTGCACGCCGTGGTCATGCATGAAGCGCGTCACCCGCATCGCAAATGTCTGTGCGGGCGACATAAGCCCGTACGGATGCGTAAACGCTGCCGCTCCCGCCACCGTGCGGGAAGTGCTCCCCTGCCCGAACCGTCCGAACTGCCCTTGCGCCAGCCCGCGATAGGCGACCGCAATGTCGCAATACCCGGCGGACACCGCCGCCGCCGCATTCGCTACAGCACCGGACCCACCCCCGCCGCCCCCGCCCCAGAACATGTTGCTAAAGGCCACTTGCTTCATGCCCAACGCCGCCGCCAGGTGCGCCGGGTCGTTGCGGTCGTTGCTGAAGGACGCAAACCCATCGATGTCGCGGACGTCGATGCCAGCGTCGTCCGCCGCCATCTTGATCGCGTCCAGGGTCATCCTGAACTCCGGATCGGGAGCGGCTCCGCGCTTGTAATAGCGCGTTTCGCCAAGCCCAACAATGGCCGTCCGCCCGCGCATGGTTTGCTCAGTCATATCTCCAACCTCAGCAACGCCCCGTCATGGCCGCATCATAAGCGCCCCGCGGACAGCGGAGCGAACGCTCGGCGTAGGTCGGATGAGTGAGCGGCAGCGGTGGCCACGATGAAGCGAAAGGATTGCACCGCGCGCGTCGCCTCAACCGAATCCACCCATTGTGATCGCCGCGTTTGTTCGCGCGGACTTTGCTTAGACCGTTCGGGCACATAAGGTAGGCGCGTGGGCTTCGATGTCGCCGCGGATGCTTATGACCGCTACATGGGCCGGTATTCGTCAGGGCTGGCGCCGGGGCTCGCCGACCTCGCGGGTGTGCAGGCCGGACAGTCAGTGCTCGACGTTGGATGCGGCCCGGGCGCCCTAACGGCCGAGCTGGTCCGGCGGCTCGGGCCGGACGCGGTGGCCGCTGTCGACCCATCGCAGTCGTTCGTAGCCGCGGCTCGGACGCGACATCCCGGTGTCGATATTCGGCTTTCTGCTGCAGAGGACCTGCCCTACCTCGACGGCACGTTCGATACGACGCTCGGGCAGCTCGTCGTCCACTTCATGAGCGATCCGGTAGCCGGGCTCGCGGAGATGGCACGGGTGACCCGTGCGGGCGGCGTTGTCGCGGCTTGCGTGTGGGATTTTGCAGGACAGCGTGCCCCTATCTCTGCGTTCTGGCAGGCGGCTCGCGAGCTCGATGGTGGCGCAAAGGACGAATCTGGCCTGGCCGGTGCGCGTGCGGGCCAGCTCTCCGAGTTATTCCAGGCGGCGGGGTTACGGAACGTTGAAGAAGCCACGCTTTCCGCGTCTGTCGATTACGCGACCTTCGACGAGTGGTGGGGACCGTTCACTCTTGGTGTGGGACCGGCAGGAGACTACGCACATGCTCTAGGCAAAGCTGAGCTGTCAGCACTTTACGAGCGGTGCAGGCAGCTGCTGCCAGAAGCGCCCTTTACTCTGACAGCCTTCGCCTGGGCGGCACGCGGCATCCCTCCCGCTGACGTCTGATCCGGCCCGCCGTCTTCGCGGTCGGAATGGCCTCGTGCGTCCCGTAACCTACTGCCGTGCTGCGCTCTCTCCCGCCCAGCGGTTGAGGTCGCGGCGATCAGAACTTGAACGAGACGCTACCCGTCACCGTGGCGCTGTATGGGAAGCAGTAGCCGAAGACGCTAGTGCGGTAGTGCGTCAGGGTCAGGCGGAAAGTGCCCTTTCCATCCTGCTGGCCCCCCGAAATGCTGACGGGGTCGAAGGTGCCAACAACTGCGTATTGTTGATTGGCGCACCCACTAAACCCGCTGACCTGCGTGACGGTGCCACCCGCGATCGCCCCACTGACGGTCACCGGCGATCCCGCCCGGAAGGTCTCGAGGTCGAAGGAACCGTCAGTGATGAGGGCGGGGCTCGCCCCAGAGAGTTGATCGTGGATGACCACCGCGCTCCACGTACCTGGCAAGTCACCGGTGGCCGTTCCAACAAATCGACCCTCGTTGCTGCTGGCGTAGGTTTCGAACCCGGATACCCTGTCGGTCAGTCCTTTAGAGGCGCTGACCGGCGAAGCGACCAGTGCGGTCGCCGTGAACACGACGACAACAAGCGAGAGGATTCTGAGAGCGTTGAGCACGGCGTTTACCTCATCGGTCGGGCGCAGAGCGTCAGTCTGTGGCCCGGTTGGGCGGATGTCCCGCCGTCATGCTCCCACTGGTCGCGCCAGAGGCGACACTGTAGCACGCAGCAGCAAACCTAGCTGACAAGGGCGCCTCCCGAATCGCGCTTCGTCTGGGCCGTAAGTTGGACGGCGTGCGTGTATAACTTGGAGTGTGTCCGTGTCTGGGCTGGCGCGTGTTGCACTCCCTGCTCTGGTGGGGCGCACACATCCGGTCTAGGCTAAGGACGTTGAACACCTCCGCTTGGAGACGATCATGAACAAGTTGTTGACCCATGGGTTGGTCGCTCTCGCGTTGGGCGCCCTCGCGCTTGCCGCCTGTGGCGGCGATGACGACGATTCGAAGGCGCCAAAGAAGGACGAGGCTACCCAGTCCGCGACAGCCAACTCGGGTGACGACAAGAGCAGTTCGGGGATTACCGCCGCCGCCACCGCAGAACCAACGAAGAAGGACGGCGACGGACAAGTCACCGGCTCGGGTGCGGACGCACTCAAGAAGCTCGCCAAAGACCTCAGCACCAAGACCTACCAGGTGACGTACGACTACGAGGAGGTTGACGCGGCCAAGAAGGCGACGAAGTCAACCCTCACCATCGCTCAGAAGCCTCCGAAGTCCGTGACCAGTTTTTCGGAACTGGGCGGGTCAGGTGTCGCGATTGCCATCATTAGCGATGGCACGACGAGATACACGTGTGCCAAGCAACCGAACACCCCCGGCCAGTGCCAAAAGTCCAAAGTCGACGCGACGAAGCCCGTCGGCAACTTCCTTTCTCTCGATTCGCTGCTTAAGTCGCTGAGCGAAGATTTCAACGTCACTTCTGCGGGCAGCCGGAGTATCGCCGGTCTCGATAGCCAGTGTTTCAACGCAACAGGGAAGGCTGTCGGCGACGAAGGTATTGCCTGCTTCAGCAAGAAGGACGGCATCGTCACGCTCGTCGATTCCAAGGACAAGGACGGCTCGACCACCCACATCGAGGCCACGAAGGCATCCAACAGCGCGGACGAAAGCCTCTTCACGGTGCCGACCGGCTATACGATCACCGGGCAATAGGCGGCGCGGATCGGCTTAGGCGAATCGTCTGGGAAGACCGCATTGCCACGAGTCGACCACCCTGGCTGCATCCATCGTCGATTCGGCTGACCCGCAGCATCCGCCCGAACTCGGTCGATTTCACGTTAGCAGGAGCCATGAGAAGGGTCTCTTCTTCCGGTCTGCGTATTTCAACCGCTAACCAACAGGGAGGCCTTCTCTGTCAACCCTCGTGGGAACTACACCCAGGCGAACCGGTGTTTGGTTCGAGGGGACCCGTTTCGATTTAAGAGGTCGCTTCGTCGTGACTTGTTCCTGGCTAAGCGCCACCCACGGCGTACACAGCGGGCGTCGCCTCGAGGTCCTTCAACAGTTCTTTCCCAAGCACGAAACCCTCATACCCTTTCGCCGCCACTTCATCGCATTTGATGCGATACGCGCCAACACCGCCCACATATGGCATGAAGACGCGGGGCTTGCCGGGGATGTTCGCACCCAGGTACCACGAATCGGCGAGCATGAAGAGTGTTTGGTCAGCGATCGCGTTGACGTGCGACACCCAGTCGGCTTCGGCCTGGCGTTCGGCTTCGATCGTCTCGCTGCCCTGCTCACGCATAATTCCTATCACCTCAGCGATCCACTCAACGTGTTGCTCGATCGAGACCGGCATGTTGCTCAGGACCGAGGGGCTGCCGGGACCGGTGATCATGAACATATTCGGGAAGCCCGCCGTCGCGACGCCCAGGTAGGTCAGCGGTCCGGCTGCCCACTTCTCTTTGAGCGCTTCACCGCCCTTGCCCCGGATATCCATCTTGAAGTAAGCGCCCGTCATGGCATCGAACCCAGTAGCAAACACGATGATATCGAGTTCGTAGTCGGCGTCTTCTGTGCGGATCCCCTTTGGCGTGATCTCCTGGATGGGCGAATGGCGGATGTCCACAAGGGTGACGTTGTCGCGGTTGTAGGTATCGAAGTAGTCGGTGTCGATGAGTGCGCGTTTGGAGGTGAAGGGATGATCTGTTGGAACAAGCTTCTCTGCAGTTTCAGGGTCCTTGACGATTTCCCGAATCTTCGAGCGGATAAATTCCGAAGCCGTGTCATTGGCGCGCAGGTCAAGAGCGACGTCGTTGAACGACGCCTGCACGAAGCGGAACCCGCCCTGCTTCCAGCCATCCTCATACACGGCGCGTCGCTCTTCGTCGCTGACAGAGAGGGCCGAGCGGTCGATCGGCGTGTAAGGCATTCCGCCGGTCGAGGTTTTGGCTCGGCTCCAGATATCGTCGTAGTTCGCCTTGATGTTCTCCAGGAATTCCTTATCGACCGTGCCGTGGCGGGCCGGGATAGTGAATTGCGGTGTGCGTTGGAAGACGAATAGATGCTCCGCCTGTTTAGCGATCACCGGGATCGATTGCACACCACTCGATCCGGTGCCGATCACTCCGACTCGCTTGCCGGCGAGATCGACGCCCTCGTGGGGCCAGGCGCCCGTGTGGTATGACTGACCCGCGAAGGTCTCGCGACCCTGGATGTTCGGCACCTGCCCCGCGGAAAGGCATCCGATCCCCGTGATGAGGAAGCGAGCCGTCACCTTCTCGCCCTGGTCGGTTGAGATTTCCCAGCAATGGTTCCCTTCGTCGTAATGGGCGGCGGTCACACTCGTGTCGAAACTGATGCTTTTGCGCAAGTCGAAGCGGTCGGCAACGTGGTTCAGGTAGCGCAGGATCTCCGGCTGCTCGGGGTATTTTCCGCTCCATTCCCA
Source organism: Tepidiformaceae bacterium (assembly GCA_039919985.1). Lineage (GTDB taxonomy): Bacteria > Chloroflexota > Dehalococcoidia > Tepidiformales > Tepidiformaceae > PNKC01. The sequence goes on from JBDSEP010000115.1 coordinate 20,466, forward strand.
TTCCTGGAGGAGCTCCTTATCGAACGAGAAGCAGTAAATGTAGGACTCAGAGTCGCAACGCGCGCCCGGGTAGCGGTTCCAGTACCACGTCCCACCGACATCGTCGCCTCGCTCGAACACGCGCGTCGTCATGCCCATCTCGTCGCGGAGCTTCCGAAGCATGTAGAGCCCGGCAAATCCGGCGCCGATCACGACGGCATCGCAGTCCGGAGATTTTGCAGTACTGGTCATCAGATTCTCCTCGGTTTTGGGGACCCGCTTTCGCGGATTGAAGTCCACGTTCAACGAAGCGCGGGCTGTACTTTAGCCTGTTTCGCGATATTCGCTTTTACGGCCTTAACAACCTGTTGGAATCCTCGCTCGCTGCCCGGGAGCATCGAGAGAGTGAAGAAGCCGTGTGTCTGCCCGGCATGGCGTTTGAAATCGACCGGGACGCCGGCGTCTTTCAGTCGGTCTGCGTAGGCCTCCCCCTCGTCTCGAAGAACATCGTGTTCCGCCGTAAGCACTACAGCCGGAGGAAGGCCCACCAGGTTCTCTGCTCGCAGCGGTGACGCGTCCGGCTCGCTGCGCCCGGTCCGGTCCGGGTCGTAGTGGTCCCAAAACCAAAACATGCCCTCTTTAGTCAATGACAGTTGGTTCTCCGGGTCGACATACGAAGGGCGGTTGAAGTCGGCGTCCGTGACCGGGTAGATGAGAATTTGCATCGCTATCTCTGGACTGCCCCGGTCACGCGCCCGCAGCGCCATCACCGCCGCCAGATTGCCGCCAGCACTGTCGCCCGCCACGAAGAGCGGAACATTCCGCCCAGCAAGCAGCTCGAGATTCGAGTTCGCCCATTCCAGAGCGGCGTATGAGTCGTCGACTGCAGCGGGATATCGGTGCTCGGGCGCGAGGCGATACTCGACCAGGACCACTGCACAAGAGGTGCGCTCGGCGAGTTTCCGGCCCAGCGTGTCGTACTCATCGATGGACCCAATGACCCAGCCACCGCCGTGGTAGTAAACGATCACCCCTTGGACGCGCTGCTGGGGCAGCAGCACTCTCAGAGGCACAACCGCGTCGCCTACCGAAACCGAATGCTCCTCGGCGCGTACCGAGAAAGGTGCGGGTCCCGCAAGCTTTGCCATCGCGGCGCCGAGCGCGCGAGCTTCCTGAGGTGTGCTTTCAGCGAGGGATTTGCCTCCAGCAGCAACCATCTGCTCCAGGAGCTTCTTCGTAGGCGTATCTATCGTCACATTCTTACCTCGGCCTTGGTCTGGCGGAGCGGCGATTGCGTCGACGGCTCGTTACTTCGAGTGCTGGCCCCGCGAACACTCTCCCGTGAAGGGTCTTCACTTAGGTTCCGCATTCGAGTCGATCCGGTCGTGGAATATAGTGCGCGCGAGACGCCGGATCAAACAGTTGGCGGTGCGGAACGTGGAAGTTTGAAGCGGCTCATAGCGCTGAACGGGGTTCCAACGCGCAGTCGCTGGTGCGCAGCCCGTTCTCGATCGAGGTACGAACCGATTCGGCAGTCGCTGATTCGTCGGTCGGCGAGAACACTGCGATGACTTTGAGTTCGCTTACTTCTGACTCGTTTTCCTTCGGGCCCGTCACGGAACCATCGCTCCAGACGTACACGTCGGTGGGGGAGTCGAGGCGCTTCTGCGCCAGCCGGGACTCCACTTCCTGAACGATGCGATCGATGGGAAACGCTGATTCAGTCATGCCAAACACTCTAGCGGCGATGCGACCGAACGGCACGCCAGTTCACGGTTCGCGGCCGCCCGGGCTCCACCTGCCAGCGCCATTCGTTGCCATCCGCAGCGTTCCACCAGGCGAGCAACACCGCCACTTCGCCGCCCGGTAGAAGCACCAGCGCACCCACATCGGTTTCGTCCGGCCCGCGGTCCGCCCCCCGCACGACGAGGTCCCCGGGCGTTCCAAGCGGGTCATCGGCATCTGAGGGCCTTGGCGCTCCGAAGGCTCGCCGCGCGCAACCGCCTCGCCCGTTTCGTTCCGAACGGTGACAATCAGCGTTGGCGGCGCCGAATGCACCGAGACGATGTCCGTCGGGTGAGCAACATGAATGTTAAGGACTGCGCGGACTCTGACAGTGAAGGCGATGATCGATGCCCGAGGTGATTTCGGACTGCGGTTCCTGCCTAATGCTGGACCATGAGGGTGGGCGACAACCCCAACTACTCGAATGGGAGCCCGGTCACCTGGCGAATGCCGAGCGAGAGCGTGGGGTAGGCCTGCATGTTCCAGGCGACGATGCCCATTGGCAAATGGGCCTTCATGGCGATCACGATCGGCATGAGCAGATCTCCCGCGTTGGGAGCGACGAGGGAGGCCCCCACGATCTCATCGCCCATCAGCTTACGGAGGCCCGGCACCATGCGATTCCAACCTCGCGCCGTCACCACTTTAAAGAACCCTTCGGTCTCACCCATGGTGATAGCACGATCGATGGATGTGAGCGGCACTTCCCAGGTCCGCACGTCACGCCTTCCCGCTTTACGCGCCTCGTCCTCGCGAAGACCGACCGACGCCACCTCAGGGGCGGTGTAAGTCACGCGCGGCACGACGCGGTCACTCCACTTTTGAAAACGCTTATCGGCGATAATATTGGCGGCAAGCCGGCCCTGCGCCTCGGCGACGTGGGTGAACTGGTACCCGCCCGCAACGTCGCCGATGGCAAAGATGTGTTTGCGCGACGTACGAAGCTGATCATCGACCACCACCCCCTTCTCGCTGTGGTCAATACCCGCCGACCCGAGTTCGAGGGACTCGATACTCGGCCGCCGGCCCGCCGCCACGAGCAATCGCTCGGCATCCAGCGATTGTTTCGCGCCACGCTTTTCAAAATGGACGCGCTTGCCCGTTGGTGTTCGTTCGACGCTCAGGATGCGAACGCCGGTTCGCACAACCACACCTTCATTGGTCATGACCCGCGTGATCACCTCGGCGGCTTGGGGATCGTCGCGTTCGAGAATCCGGGGTCCAACTTCGAGAAGCGTGGTCGCTACGCCGAGCCTGTTCATCATCTGGGCGAACTCGACGCCGATTGGGCCGCCGCCGATAACGCACAGTGAAGT